>DASZOD010000001.1:0-5981 GCA_035550935.1 Egibacteraceae bacterium
GATCCAGCCTCAGCAGCTGCTGGAGCGGCGCATCGCCGACGTGGTCGCCGCGACCCTGCCCGACGTGCTCGCCCAGCTCGACGGGCGCCTGGTGTCGATCGCCGGCGGGTCGCGCCGGCTGCACGTCGACGAGGACGACGCGAGCATCCGCTTCCACAACCTGGGCCTGCTGCGGCGGGTGCTGCACACCGTGGCCAACCCCACGCTGGCGTACCTACTGGTAGTGGGCGGGGCGCTGGCGTTGCTGTTCGAGGCCTTCCAGCCCGGCTTCGGGGTGGCCGGGGCGACCGGGGCGGTGCTGGCCGCCCTGGGCCTGTACGGCCTGTCGGTGCTGGCGGTCAACTGGACGGCCTTCGGGCTCGTCGTCGCGGGTCTGGTCCTGCTGGCCGCCGACCTGGCACTGGGACGCCTCGGCGCGCTGACGGCCGGCGGCGCGCTGGCGTTGACCGTCGGCTCGGCGCTGCTGTTCGACCGGTCAGGGCTGCTGCGGGTGTCGCCGTGGCTGGTCGCGGCGGTCGTGGCCGGCTGCCTGGTGTTCGTCGTCGTCGTCATGACCACCGTGCTGCGGGCCCAGGCCGGGCCGCCGGCGGCCGACGCCGAGGCGCTGGTGGGCAAGGTCGGGGTGGTGCGGTCGGTCCTCAACCCCCAGGGGCATGTGTTCGTCGCCGGGGCGTTGTGGCGGGCCCGGGCACCCGATGCCGTCACGCCGGTCAGGACGGGCACCCGGGTGCGGGTGGTGGGCTGCCAGGAGCCGCCGACACTGGACGTCGAACTCGCCGACGAGTCCTCGGTGGTGGCGTAGGCTCGCCCTGCCGCTGTCACAGCGAAGGGAGAGCGCCGTGGAAGGACTGGCCGTCCTGATACTGGTCGTGGTCGTGATCCTGGGCGTGGTCCTGGCCGCCGCGATCAAGATCGTCAAAGAGTGGGAGCGAGCCGTCATCTTGCGCCTCGGGCGCGTCATCGCCGGGGCCAAGGGCCCGGGGCTGTTCCTCATCATCCCGGTGATCGACAAGATGGTGAAGGTCAACATGCAGACGGTGACGATGAACGTCCCCGCCCAGGACGTCATCACCCGCGACAACGTCACCGTGCGCGTCGACGCGGTGGTGTACTTCAAGGTCATGGAACCGGTCCGCGCGACCGTAAACGTGCAGAACTACCTGTTCGCCACGTCGCAGGTGGCGCAGACGACGCTGCGCAGTGTCTGCGGCACCGCCGACCTCGACGAGCTGCTCGCGGAGCGCGAGCGGCTCAACGCCGAGCTGCAGCGCATCGTCGACGACCTCACCGAGCCGTGGGGCGTCAAGGTCGAGCTGGTGGAGATCAAGGACGTCAACCTGCCCGCCGAGATCCAGCGGGCCATGGCCCGACAGGCCGAGGCCGAGCGTGACCGGCGGGCGAAGATCATCAACGCCGAGGGCGAGTACCAGGCCTCCGAGAAGCTCGCCGACGCCGCCGCGGTGATCGCCCGCCACCCGATCGCCTACCAGCTGCGGATGCTGCAGACCATGACCGAGGTGGCCGCCGAGAAGAACTCGACGCTCGTGCTGCCGGTGCCAATCGAGCTGCTCGAGCCGTTCCGCTCCGCGTTCGCTCGACCTCAGGCGTCGGAGGACCGGCTGCCCTGACGGCGGGCGCCGCTGCGCGGCGGCCAAGTTGCCTCTTTCCACGAGCGGTGTCGGCATCGTACGCTGTCCGGTGGGCGCGTCGGGGCGCACGCGCGGGCTGATGGGAAGGACGTTGGGGCGAGTACTGGCATCGTTGCCGCAGCTTGACGCGGCGCCGTCCACGGCGTGGCAGGAGGACGGGCTGTGCCGCACCGCCGACGCGTCGGTGTTCTTCCCGCCGGCGCATTTCGAGCACAAGCCCGAGCGCGAGGAACGGGAGGCGAAGGCCAAGGCCATCTGCGGGCGCTGCCCCGTGCGGGCGCGGTGCCTGGCGTGGGCGCTGGCGGTCCGCGAGCCGCACGGGGTGTGGGGCGGGCACTCCGAGAGGGAACGCCGCCAGATCCTGCTGGGCAGGCGCAGGCCCCACTGAGCGGATCGGATACCTTGCTCGGCGAGAGACCGATCGAGCAAAGGACGTCCCGTGCAGAAGTGGGAGTACGCCACCGCCCCCCTCATCAGCCACGCGCTGCAGGAGATCTTGAACAACTGGGGCGAAGAGGGCTTCGAGCTCGTCACCGTGGTCGGCGACATCGCCTACTTCAAGCGTCCCAAGCAGTGACCGGGCCCGGGGTGGGCGCAACAGCGCGCCGCAGGCGCGCGGGCACGGGGGTCGATCAACGGTGAGCGGGGACGCGGAGACCCGGCTGCGGGCGCTGGGCATCGAGCTGCCCGCCCCGCCGGCGCCCGCCGCCGCGTACGTGCCGGCGGTGCGCAGCGGGACCCTGGTGTTCGTCGCCGGCCAGGTCGCCGCCGCCGGGGGTGCCCTGGTGGCGACCGGCAAGGTCGGCGCGGAGGTGGACCGCGACACCGGCCGTCGCTGCGCCCGCCAGTGCGCCATCAACGTGCTGGCCCAGCTCAAGGGCGCGCTGGGCGACCTGAACGCCGTCCGCCGCGTGCTCAAGCTGACGGTGTTCGTCGCCAGCGCTCCGGGGTTCACCGACCAGCATCTGGTCGCCGACGGCGCCTCCGAGCTGCTCCGCGAGGTCCTGGGCGACGTCGGCGGCCACGCCCGCTCGGCCGTGGGCGTGGCGGCGCTGCCGCTGGACAGCCCCGTCGAGGTCGACGCGGTCGCCGAGGCCGCCTGAGGAACGCGGACCGGAGGGCGCGCCAGCGCCTGCGGGCCACAGCGCTCGACCGGGGAACGATGACCGCGGATCGATAGACGTGCAAGTATACGTCGTTGTAGACTCAAGCCCGTGAGTGAGACCACAACCGTGCGCGTCGATCGCGCCACCCACGACGAACTCAAGCGACTGGCCCGGGAACGAAACAGCACCGTGGCCGAGACCGTCGCCCGAGCGGTGCGGGTGCTGCGCCAGGAGCAAATGGGTGAGGAGCTCGCCCGCCCGCTCCCCGATGACGAGTCCGACTGGCTCGATGCTGACCTCGGGTGACGTCGTCCAGCTGGACCTCGGCTTCCCGACGGGGTCGGAGGCCGGGCTGATCCGACCGGCAGCCGTGATCACCGCCCAGCGGGTGCTCGCTCAAGGCCCCAGAGTGATCCAGGTGGTGCCGCTCACGAGGAGGATGCGCGGCTACGCCTCGGAGGTGACCGTGATCGCCGGCGCAGACAACGGTCTGGACGCGGACTCCGCAGCCCAGTGTCAGCACATCCGCGCGGTCGCGACCGAACGGGTGACCGAGACCCTCGGCAACGTCGGCGCTGTCACGCTCAGCCAGATCCGCGAGACGCTCGCGGTGCTCCTCGACCTGTAGCCAGCCATCGTTGGAAGACCGGTGCTCCCTCACCGGGGCACCGTCCGCGCAACCCCGCTGTATCCCACCGATCCCTTGGGCCGAGGTTCCACTCCAACCCTCGGGTAACGGCGGACCCCGAGGCTTGCAGGGCGGCAGATCTTCGCGTCGCGCGAGACGGCTTCCGAGCCCCTTGCTCGCCTCCAATCCCCCCGCCCAGGGCTCCAGCCATCGCCGCGCACCACGAGCGCGTGCCTGAGGCGGTGGTCCGTACCATTGGGGCTGTGGATGGCCCCGCCCGGTGCCCGGTGGGCGCAACCTTTGGGAGAGCCATGTGGGACACTGGCGTGGTGGACGTGGCCGACCCGACCATGAGCCGGCTCGAAGACCAGATCGCCTGGTACGACAGAAAGAGCCGCGGGTCCCAACGCCGTTTCAAGCTGCTGAAGGGCCTTCAGCTGCTGGCCGCTGCCGTGTTGCCGATCACCGCACCCTTCGACGTCCACGCCGCCGTCCCCGCGGCGCTGGGTGCGGTGATCATCGTGCTGGAAGGCTTCCAGCAGCTCAACCAGTACCAGCAGAACTGGATCGCCTACCGATCGACGTGCGAGGCGCTGAAGCATGAGAAGTACTTGTATCTCGCCCGGGGCGGCCCCTACGCCGACGTCGGCAATTCACGGGCTCTGCTCGCGGACCGCATCGAGGGCTTGATCTCGCAGGAACACGCCAAGTGGATATCCGCACGCGAAGACAGCGCCCGGGCTCTGCGCTCCCTGCCCCCTCCGAATGAGAGGTCCGGCGGCGGGGATGCTGCGACGCTTGGGTAGCGGCGCGTGAGCCGGGAACGGACGGGCGGCGCGGCGGTTACACTCGGCGACCGGCGGTGGAGGTTCCTCTCCTGAGGAGCAAACCGCCGCGAGGGCGCAGCATGCGGGTCTTCGTGAGCTACCGGCGCAGTGACGTCGGCGGGTACGCCGGGCGGCTGCACGACGCACTGGTCCGGCGACTCGGTGCGAAGAACGTCTTCCAGGACGTGGCCGGCATCAGCCCAGGCGAGGACTTCACGGTGGCGGTCGACCACGCCTTGGACGCATGCGACGCCGTGCTGGGCGTCATCGGGCCGACGTGGCTGTCGGCTTCGACGCCCGAGGGGCGGCCCCGGCTCCGCCAAGACCAAGACTTGGTGCGGCTCGAGCTCGCGCGAGCGCTGGCAAGCGACGTGCCCGTCGTCCCCGTCCTCGTGGGCGGCGCACGGCTGCCGACGGCAGCCGAGCTGCCCGAGGATCTCCGCGCGCTGGCCCACCGTCAGGCCGTGGTCATTCGCGACGAGACGTGGCATCGCGACGTCGACAGCCTGCTCGCGGCCCTGCAGGGGCCAACCGACGACCAACGGCCCACCAGGCGCCGGCGTGCGCTCGTGGCCGTCGCCGCGGCGGTCCCGGCGATCGCGGTGGCGGTCTGGTTGCTGCCTTCGTTGGGCGAGCCGCAAGACGATGCGCACGACGAGGTGCCCGCGTGCGAGTCAGGGAGCGGCCCCGCCTGGAACGACCTGGCCATCGGCGACGGCGCGAGCCGGACCTTCACGCAGGACACGGGCGAGCTGGTCTTCGAGGTGGCGGGCGGGCGGTGGCGTCGACAGCAGCCCGGGCTATGGCGGGTGATCCTGGATACGACGATGGAGAACCGCACGAATGAGGCCGCCTACCACGGTGAGTGGCACTACGACGCCCTCGTCGTGGGTCGACGGGCCTTCGAGCACGCGTGCTTCTCGCCCGACCCCTCCTTGGTCGAGGTCGGAACCGTGGGTGACGCGCGGGTCGGCTTCGAGGTGCGCTGCCCCCCCGAGGGCTACATCGAGCTCATCGACGACGCCGGCAGAATCAGCGTCACCGACGAGGCCCTTGAGCCCTCCCCCTGCTGACCGCTGCAGGTTCGGAGCCGCCAGCAGCGGCCTCACGGTCGCTTAACCGGCGGCCTCTCAGGTTGCGGCGGCTACCCGAATCGACGAGCCAGAGTTGGCGGCCCGGGTCGCCTTCAAACTGGGACTCGGCTGACCCAAGTCCGATGCAACCGGCCGAGGACCCGGTCCCCGCCGGCGCTCGGCTGGCACCCTGCCCAAGCAGCCGCCCGGCGGACCGGCAAGCATCTCGCGCTCCATTCGGGAAGCGTCCTCGCAGCGCAGCAGGCCAGCACCGCGGCGAGCGCGCCGGTCGGCGGCTTCAAGACCGCCAGCGCCACCGGGAGGATCGCTGCGGCCGTCGTCGCGGTGGCGACGCTGCGCCCATCCGGGGCACCCCTCTCCCAGCGAGGTCTCCCAGGGGCTACTGGTCGCCCGCAGGACCTCGTCGACGTCGGCCCCGCCTGCAGTCCGGCTCGGCTCGTGCCGCAGATCCGAAGGGTCGCCAACCGTGTGAGAGCCGGGGATCTCCTATGGTTCGACGAGGTCCGGACAGTCGGGTAAGGGACTGGATCGGTGCGGAAGCGATGGCTGCCGGTAGGCGGGCAGCGTACGGGCCGTCGGGTTTCCCCGTTCGGCTTCGCCTCCACTCGCCGTGGTCGGGTTCCGCCAGTGGCCAGCCCCTCCCCTTCGAACCGTGCATGGGGTTCTTCCGCACACGG
>DASZOD010000002.1:0-3380 GCA_035550935.1 Egibacteraceae bacterium
GGCGGCGTCGCCGCCGCCCGGGCCGGGCTGTTGTCGCTCGTGGGCCTGCGGCTCGAGGACGCGGTGTTCATGGAGCAGGTCCACGGCGGCGCGGTCGCGGTCGTCGGGCACGCGCAGCGTGGGCGCGGGACGCGCTCGCGGCTCGACGCGCTGCCCGCAGTCGACGCGCTGGTGACCTTCGACGTCGACGTCGGCCTCGTCGTGCTCGTCGCCGACTGCGTGGCGCTCCTGCTGGTCGACCCGGGACGGGGAGTCGCCGCGGTCCACGCCGGGCGGCGCGGCGTCGTGGCCGGGGTCGTGCCCGCGGCGCTGGCGACCCTGACCGACCGCCCCACCTCGGTCGTGGCCGCGCTGGGTCAGGCCATAGGCGGCTGCTGCTAAGAGGTCCCGGCCCCACTCGCGGAGGCGGTGTGCGCCGCGGTCCCCGCGGCCCGGGCGCGGACCTCGTGGGGAGCGCCAGCGCTGGACCTGCCCGCCGCGGTGCAATCCCAGCTGCAGGCGGCCGGCGTGGCTCGTGTCGAGCGCCTGGCGGGCTGCACCCGCTGCGACCCGCAGCGCTGGTTCAGCCACAGGGCTGACGTGTCTGCCGGCGGGCGCCAGGGCGGCGTGGTCTGCCGACGCCGGCCCGCGGGGACGCCTGCGGGGTTCGACGCGGTGCGTTGCCTACAGTGGTGACGATGTCGGCTGCCCAACCCGACTCCCGCGGCCTGCGGCCGGCCCGCTCGGCGGCTGGAGGCTCCGGCGAGCGGCACCCCGTGGTGCTGCGCCTGGCTGCCGTCCAGCGGCGCGTCGCCGCCGCGGCCGAGCGCGCCGGGCGGGCGCGCAGCGCCGTGACCCTCGTCGCGGTGAGCAAGGGCTTCGGGGTCGACCACGTGGCCGCGGCCTGGCGCGCTGGTCAGTACGACTTCGGCGAGAGTCGTGTCCAGGAGCTGGCGGCGAAGGCCCCCAGGCTCGAGGCGGGGCTGCGCTGGCACTTCGTGGGGCGGCTGCAGCGCAACAAGGTCAAGCAGGTGGTCGACCTGGCCAGTCTGATCCACTCCATCGACCGCATCGAGTTGGCCGAGGCTGTCGCCGAGCGGGCCCGGCGTCGTGCCCGCGTGCAGCGCGTGCTCGTGCAGGTCAACGCCGGGGAGGATCCCGCCAAGGGCGGATGCCGGCCCGAGGACGCCCCGAGCCTGGTGGCCGGAGTGCGGGGGTTGCACGGCATCGCCTGCCAGGGACTGATGACGATCCCGCCGCTGCACGCCGATCCCCGCCCGACGTTCAAGACCCTGCGCGCCCTGCGCGACGAGCTGCAGGCGCGTTTCCCGGAGGTGCGGCACCTGTCGATGGGCATGTCGGACGACTTCGAGGTCGCGGTGGAAGAGGGCGCGACCATCGTGCGCCTGGGCGAAGCGGTCTTCGGGCCGCGCCCTCTGACCGCCCCGGCACAGCCGGGTGGCACGGACCCGGAGTGACGAAAGCGAGTACGTGATGTCGACCATGTGGAAGAGGACGCTGGCCTACCTGGGCCTGGTCGAGGACTATGAGGACGAGTACGCCGACCTGCCTCCTGAGGAGCCGCAACCGGCCCGCTCGGTCGAGTCGCCGGTCCGCTCCGAACCGTCCAACGTCCGGCGGATCTCGCCGCCGCGCAGCGCCGAGCCCGAGCCCCTGGCTCAGCCGTCCTCGGCGGTGCGTCCGGTGCAGAGCGCGAAGGTCCACGTCACGAACCCGACGACCTTCAACGACGTCGAGGAGGTCGGCGAGCGCTTCCGCAACGGCATCCCGGTGATCATGAACCTCGCCGGGGCCAGCGAGGCCACCGCCAAGCGTCTGCTGGACTTCGCCTCCGGCCTGATCTACGGGCTGGAGGGCCGCATCGAACGGGTCGGCGAGCGCGTCTTCCTGCTGACGCCGCTGGGCGTCGACGTCTCCAGCGAGGAACGGCGCAAGCTGGGCGAGCGCGGTTTCTTCAACCAGGCCTGACCGGCCGGCTCGGAGCTCGCATGGGCGTCCTGCGGATCGTCTGCCTCGCGCTGACCATCTACTACATCATCCTGATCGTGCGGATCGTCTTGTCGTGGGTGCCGTCGCTGCCCCAGCCGGTGGAGCCCCTGGCGCGCGGGGTACGCGCCATGACCGACCCGCTGCTCAGGCCGCTGCAGGGACTGCTGCCACCCGTGCGCATGGGGATGGCGGCGCTGGACCTGTCCCCGCTGATCCTGTTCTTTGCGATCATCATCCTGCAGTCGCTGCTGTGCAGGTAGGACCTGATCGGGGAGCGAGCGCGGTGACGCTGACACCGGACGACATCGAGCGGCAGGTCTTCAAGGAGCGCTTCCGCGGCTACGACCAGAACGAGGTCGACGTCTTCCTCGACCGCGTCTCCGACCGACTGGTCAAGCTCACCGAGGAGCGTGACCGTCTTGCCGAGCAGCTGCGCCAGGCCCAGCAGGACAGCTCGGAAGCGACCGAGGCGGAACGGCTGCTCAAACGCACCCTCATCGCCGCGCAGCGCACCGCCGACCAGACCGTGGAGGAGGCGCGGGCGCAGGCCGAGCAGGCGTTGACCGAGGCGCGCGAGCAGGTCGAGCAACTGCTGGCCCAGGCCCGCGCCGAGGCCGACGAGCTGCTCGACGACGCCCGACGGCAGGCCGAGGAGCTCATCACCGACGCCCGACGGGAAGCCGCCTACGAGCGCGAGCAGGCGCGTGCCGGCGCCGACACGGTGCGGCGGGCCGTCGAGCAGCTGCGCAGCTTCCGCTCCGACTACCGGGAGCGGGTCCGTGCGGTCATCGCCGAACAGCTCGAGCTGCTGGACCGCGCAGGCGACGTGCCCGAGCCGCCCCCGGCGCTGGACGAGCTGTCGTCGCTGGCCCGCTCCGGGGAGGAAGCTGTCGGAAGCGACGGCGCTGGCGGTGCCTAGGCCGCCCCGCTACAGTGCGTGGTCCCTGTAGAACAGTCGTGGAACGAACATCGAGGATGGTGGTGCGCCGGTGATCGTCATCAGCATGGTGCTGGTGATCGTGGCGGCCGTGACTCTGGTGATCGGCGTGTTCTTCTCCGCTGGCTCCAACGACCTGTCGCTGATCTACGTGTCGATCGGCTCCTGCCTGCTGGCGGGGCTGTTCCTCATCCTGGGAGTCCTGCGCCAGCGGCCCCGCCGCAAGGCGCTGCTCGAAACCGGGCCCGCCGGCCAGCCGGCGCCGTGGCAGCCGGGCCAGACCCAGCCGCTGCAGGCCGAGCCCACGCAGGCGCAGCCGGCTCAGGACTGGTACGAGCAGCGTCGTACCAGTCGGCCGGCGGCCTCCGTACTGGACCGCGAGGAGCCGGCGGGCACGACCGCGCCGGTGGCTCCCCGGCGCCAGGCCCAGCAGGACAGCTCGGAAGCGACCGAG
>DASZOD010000003.1:0-11847 GCA_035550935.1 Egibacteraceae bacterium
GACCTGTCGTTGGACGACCTGGCGAGATGGCTGAACCCCATCATCGCCGGGTGGATGCAGTACTACGGCCGGTTCTACCGGACAGAGCTGCAACCCCTCCTGCGGCGCGTCAACATCTACCTGAGGCGCTGGGCTGGGAAGGAGTACAAGCGGCTGCGGACCTACACGCGGTTCAAGCGGTGGTGGACCGGGCTACTCACCCGAGAACCCGGTCTGTTCGCCCAGTGGCAGTGGGTTCGCGCGCTCTGACGGCTGATGAGAAGAACCTGGTGACGGGAGACTGTCACGCCGGGATCTGAGGAGCCGGGGGCTGCGATGCCCCCGGCCACCCGCCCGAATAGAACGACCCGCGCCAGATAGGCCTCTTCCGCCCCCTCCGGGAACTGGTAGCCAGAGATCGCAACAGCGGGTTTCGATGCGCCCTTCTCCGGCAAGCCGGTTAGCCGAAGACGGACGCACGGAGACATCGTTGCCGGTCTGGATCGTAGCCGCAGCGACCACATACCCACCCGCCAGCAGCATGGCGGCGACCACCAGCACTGTCGCTAGCCTTCTCATAAAGCCCACCTTTCACTTGAGGGTCGTTTCCTTGCTCACTAGGACGTCTGGATGGTCGGATGATGTGGCTGTCCGCCGCGAGCACCGGAGTGCGCCGCTCGGAGCTACTTGGTGTCCGGTGGGCTGACGTGGACCTCGTGGCCGCCACGGTGACCATCCGCCAGACCGTCGTCGAGGGAGAGCACGGCCATCGGCCCGAGGAGGACCAGAAGACCACGACCTCTGCCCGAACCATCCACCTCGCCCGGCGCACCGTCGAGGTGCTGCGGGCCCACCGAGAGTCCCAGGCGGAGCTGCGGCGGGGCGCTGGCGTGGCCTGGGAGGACCGGGGCCTGGTGTTCACCCAGCCCAACGGCGCCTGGTGGCATCCCGACAGCGTGTCGAGCGCCTTCCGCCGCGCGGTGAAAGCCGCCGGCGTGCCGGTCATCCGGCTCCAGGACGTGCGGCACACCCACGCCTCGTTGCTCCTGAAGGCAGGCATCAACTCCAAGGTGGTCTCGGAGCGGCTGGGCCACCGCTCGGTCGCGTTCACGCTCGATACCTACGCCCACGTCATGCCGGGCATGCAGCCTGACGCCGCCGAGCTGTTCATGAAGCTGGTGCTCGGCGACGCCACCGCCGAGGGCCCCGACGACGCTGACGACTCACCAAAGGAGGAGGGCGATGTGCCTGTGTGATCAATCCGTGATCAATCCAGCTGGGGTGGCCCTGCCATCCGGGGAGTGGAAAGGCCCTTTGACCAGCGGCTTCGTGTGGAGCGGGCGAAGGGAATCGAACCCTCATCACCAGCTTGGAAGGCTGGGGCTCTGCCATTGAGCTACGCCCGCAGGGCCGGACGGTGCCGGCTCGGCGTCGGGACGGCGGGATTCGAACCCGCGACCTCCTGCTCCCAAAGCAGGTGCGCTACCAGGCTGCGCCACGTCCCGGTCCACCAGGTCGCTGACCTGCGCTTCTGCTCGGTGCCGCCGAGGAGGCCGCGGGCACAGCGCCGCCAGCGCACACAACTTGAGCCCTTCTCCCTCCTCAGCGACCTCGCCGGTTAGAAGCACCCACGAGGGTACACGGCCGGCCGGCTATGGCCCGGGCCCTTGTCGCCGACTGGCCGGCGTCGGCGCCGCGCCCGTGGCGCCCCCAGGCGATGCTGGCGAGCACGCCGCTGCCGGTGTCCTCCAGGCCCGCCATGCGCTTGGCCGCCCGGTCGCCGTGAGGCCCACCACCGCCGGTGGGGGGTTGTGCGCTGGGGGGGTGATCTCGGAGGTCGGTGAAGTCGGTGAAGTCGAACGTCCCGGCCAGCGGGCCGCTCAACGACCCTGTGGCGCACGAGCCGACCACGGGATCGGCGATGGTGCGGACGCCCACGGTCCGCGACGAGGCATGGGCCTGGGGCACCGCTGCCGTCGCGGTCGGGCGCTACCATGCCGGCAGCGGCCACGGCCAGATCAGGGCCGCGTGGGCGGCGGAGGGCCACCTGTGAAGACCAGCGTCGAGCGCATCGACGACACCACCGTCAAGCTGAGCGTCTCGGTCGAGGCCGACCGCGTCCGCGGCGCCATCGACGCGGCCGCCCGCAAGCTCGCCGGCGAGGTGAAGATCCCCGGCTTCCGCCCGGGCAAGGCCCCGCGGCGGGTGCTGGAGAGTCGCCTGGGCAAGGGGGCCATCCTCCAGGAGGCGGCCCGCGAGGCGCTGCCGGACTTCTACGCCGAGGCCGTCGCCGCTGCCGACCTGTCGGTGGTCGGCTCTCCCGAGTTGGACGTCGACGCCTTCGAGGACGGCCAGGACGCCCGCTTCAGCGCCACCGTCGAGGTCCGCCCCGAGATCGACGTGCCCGATTACGCGGGCCTCCAGGTGCCCCACCCCGACTGGGAACTGACCGACGAAGAGCTGGGCGAGCAGCTGGACGCCCTGCGGGACCGCTTCGCCGAGCTGGAGACCGTCCACCGCCCCGCCCGCGCCGGCGACTACGCGGTGGTCAGCATCACCGGCCTGCGCGCCGGCACCAAGGTCGACGAGGCCAGCGTCGAGGACGCGCTGTATGAGATCGGCGACCACGAGCGCAGCGGCGCCGCGCTGGACCGTGAGCTGGTCGACGCCCGGGCCGGGTCGATCGTGAAGTTCCACGACACCCTGGGCGCCGACTACGGCCCGCTGGCCGGCCAGGAGCTGAACTTCACCGCCATCGTCAAGGAGGTCAAGGTCAAGAAGCTGCCGCCGCTGGACGACGACTTCGCTCTGACCGCCAGCGAGTTCGACACGGTGGACGAGCTGCGGGAGGACCTGCGCGACCAGCTGGCACGCCAGAAGGTGGCCCAGGCCCGGGCGGCGCTGCGCTCCCGGGTGGTCGAGGCGGTCTGCGAGCTCGTCGACGTGCCCCTGCCGCGCGCCATGGTCGACAGCGAGGTGCGCTACCGACTGAGCCGCTTGAGCCAGCAGGCCGGCCGCCAGGGCCTGAGCATCGAGGAGTACTTCCAGGCGGTGGGCCTCAGCGCCGACGACGCCGTCAAGCACATCGAGGACGAGGCCCGCAAGTCGGTCAAGGCCACACTGGTGGTCGAGGCGGTGGGCCGCGAGGCCGGCATCGAGATCAGCCGCGAAGACGTCGGCGCCGAGATCGCCCGCCAGGCGATGCGCCTGCAACGCCCGGCCGAAGAGCTCGCCGAGTACCTGAGCCACCCGGAACGCGTCGGCGCGCTGGCCACCGACGCGTTCCGCCGCAAGGCCATCGACCACCTCGTCAGCAGCGTGCAGGTGCTGTCCGCCCCACCCGCGGAGTACGACGAGGAGGACGACGAACCAGGGGAGAGCCAGGCACCGGCCGCGCCCGGCGGCGAGCAGGACACGGCGAACCGATAGCGACGGACGCTATCTTGTGCCAGGCAACTGGCTCTCGGTCCGGCAGGAGCAGCGATGTCCCAGGTCGACGCCCCCACGAGCTACCTCGTCCCGATGGTCATCGAGCAGACCAACCGGGGCGAACGCTCGTTCGACATCTACTCGCGGCTGCTCAAGGAGCGCATCATCTTCCTCGGCACGCCGATCAACGACGAGATCGCCAACCTGATCATGGCGCAGCTGCTGCACCTGGAGGGCGAGGACCCCCAGAAGGACATCGCCTTGTACATCAACTCACCGGGGGGCTCGGTCACCAGCCTGCTGGCCATCTACGACACGATCGAGTTCATCCGCCCCGACGTCAGCACGATCTGCATGGGGCAGGCCGCCTCGGCCGCCGCGGTCCTGCTGGCGGCAGGCACGCCTGGCAAGCGCTTCGCGCTACCCCACAGCCGCATCCTGATCCACCAGCCCACCGGCGGGGCGGAGGGCCAGTCCACCGACATCGAGATCCAGGCCCGCGAGATCCAGCGCATCCGCGACCTGCTCGACCAGATCCTGGCCGACAAGACCGGGCAGGCGCTTGATCGGGTGGCGACCGACACCGACCGTGACTTCATCATGACCGCCGAGCAGGCCAAGGAGTACGGCCTGATCGACGAGGTGATCCAGTCGCGCAAGGCCCAGGAGCAGCGGCTGAAGGTCAGCTGAGCCGGCCGACGACGGTGGACGCCGGTGTAGGCGCGCGCCGCCCGCTACGATGAGCCGCCGGTGGGCCGGGTAGCCGGGACCGCGACGACCGAGGTGACGAGGGGCAGCAGGCCATGGCGAAGTTCGGGGAGAGCGGTGACCTGCTGAAGTGCTCCTTCTGCGGCAAGTCCCAGAAGCAGGTCAAGAAGCTCATCGCCGGTCCGGGCGTCTACATCTGCGACGAGTGCATCGACCTGTGCAACGAGATCATCGAGGAGGAGTTCGCCGAGACCTCCGAGCTGGTCCCCACGGACCTGCCCAAGCCCGTCGAGATCTACGACTTCCTCAACGACTACGTCGTCGGCCAGTCCGACGCCAAGAAGACCCTGGCCGTGGCGGTGTACAACCACTACAAACGCATCCGCGTCGGCGGGTCGCAGCGTGACGACGACGTCGAGCTGGCCAAGTCCAACATCCTGCTGCTGGGACCCACCGGCTCGGGCAAGACGCTGCTGGCCCAGACCCTGGCCCGCCTGCTCAACGTGCCGTTCGCGATCGCCGACGCGACCGCACTGACCGAGGCGGGATACGTCGGCGAGGACGTCGAGAACATCCTCCTCAAGCTCATCCAGGCCGCCGACTTCGACGTCAAGAAGGCCGAGACGGGCATCATCTACATCGACGAGGTCGACAAGATCGCCCGCAAGAGCGAGAACCCGTCGATCACCCGGGACGTGTCCGGCGAAGGGGTGCAGCAGGCGCTGCTGAAGATCCTCGAGGGCACGGTCGCCAGCGTCCCGCCCCAGGGCGGGCGCAAGCACCCCCATCAGGAGTTCATCCAGATCGACACCACGAACGTCCTGTTCATCTGCGGGGGGTCGTTCGCCGGGCTCGAGCAGGTCATCGAGCAGCGCATCGGCCGCCACGGCGTCGGCTTCGGCGCCGACGTGCGCACCCGCGAGGAGAAGGACCTGTCGCACCTGTTGAGCCAGGTACTGCCAGAGGACCTCATCAAGTTCGGACTCATCCCCGAGTTCGTCGGTCGGCTGCCGCTGGTGTGCAACGTCGACCAGCTCGACCGCCCGGCGCTCATCCGCATCCTGACCGAGCCGAAGAACGCGCTGGTCAAGCAGTACAAGAAGTTCTTCGAGTACGACAAGGTCACCTTGGACTTCACCGACGACGCGCTGGAGGCCATCGCCGACCAGGCCATCCTGCGCGGCACCGGCGCCAGGGGCCTGCGCGCCATCCTCGAAGAGGTCCTGTTGAACACCATGTACGAGCTGCCGTCGCTGGCCGACGTCAGCGAGTGCGTCATCAGGGGCGAGGTCGTGCGCGACAAGGTCAACCCCACCCTGGTGCCCCGCGCCAGCGACAGCCGCCGCAAGCGCTCCGCCTGACCCGGGCCCGGGCGGACGCCACGGCGTCTCTACACTGGCGCGATGACCCGCGAGCTCAGCAAGACCTACGACCCCAGCGGCGTCGAGCCCCGCCTGTACGCCTGGTGGGAGCAGCGCGGATTCTTCCACGCCGAGCCCGACGGCCGGGAGCCGTTCTGCATCGTCATCCCTCTGCCCAACGTCACCGGGTCGCTGCACGTCGGCCACGCGCTGGACCACTCGATCCAGGACGCCCTCATCCGCTGGCAGCGCATGCGCGGCGCGAACGCCATGTGGCAGCCGGGCACCGACCACGCCGGCATCGCCACGCAGAACGTCGTCGAGCGCCAGCTGGCCGCCGAGGGCCTCAGCCGCCACGACGTGGGCCGGGAGGCGTTCCTGGAGCGGGTGTGGGCCTGGCGCGAGCAGTCCGGTGGCCTCATCCTGCGCCAGATGCGGCGTTTGGGCGCCTCCTGCGACTGGGCCCGCGAGGCCTTCACCCTCGACGAGCCGCGCAGCCGGGCGGTGCGCGAGGTGTTCTGCTCGCTGTACGAGCAGGGGCTTGTCTACCGGGGCAACCGGATCATCAACTGGTGCCCCCGCTGCCGCACGGCCCTCAGCGACATCGAGGTCGACCACGCCGACGAGGCCGGGGAGCTTGCCTACCTGCGCTACCCGGGCAGCGACGGCGGGCCGGGCGTGGTCGTGGCCACCACCCGGGTCGAGACGATGCTCGGTGACACCGCGGTGGCGATCCACCCCGACGACGAGCGCTGGGCGCCGCTGGTGGGCACCAGCGTGAGCCTGCCGCTGATGGAGCGCCAGATCCCCGTCGTCGCCGACGACGCGGTCGATCCCGCCTTCGGCACCGGAGCGGTCAAGGTCACCCCCGCCCACGACCCCAACGACTACGACATCGCCCAGCGCCACGGCCTGGACGTCGTCGACGTCATGACCGACGGCGCGACCATCAGCGCGAACGGCGGGGCCTACGAGGGTCTGGAGCGCTTCGAGGCGCGTCGCAGGATCAAGGACGACCTGGCGGCGCTGGGCCTGCTCGTGCGCGTCGAGCCGCGCACCCACCCGGTGGGGCACTGCTCACGCTGCGGCACCGTGGTCGAGCCCCGCCTGTCGGACCAGTGGTTCGTCAAGGTCGGGCCCCTGGCGGAGGCGGCCGCCGGCGCCGTGCGCGACGGGCGCACCCGCTTCGTCCCCGAGCGCAACGCGAAGGGCTTCCTGGACTGGTTGGAGCACCTGCACGACTGGTGCATCTCGCGCCAGATCTGGTGGGGCCACCGCATCCCCGCCTGGTACGACGACGACGGCGGGGTGCACGTCCTGCGCGTGGACCCCACGTCCGAGGAGGTCGCGGCACGGGGGCTGCGCCGGGACCCCGACGTGCTCGACACCTGGTTCTCCTCGGCGTTGTGGCCCTTCAGCACGCTGGGCTGGCCCGACGACACCCCCGAGCTGCGGACCTGGTACCCCACGAGCGTGCTCGTGACCGGCTACGACATCAACACCTTCTGGGTCAGCCGCATGCTGATGATGGGCCTGCACTTCATGGACGACGTGCCGTTCGAGACCGTGCTCAACCACGGGCTGGTCCGGGACCGCCACGGCAAGAAGATGTCGAAGTCGTTCGGCAACGTCATCGACCCGCTGGAGCTCATCGACCGCTACGGCGCCGACGCGCTGCGCTTCGCGCTGCTGCGGGCGTCGGTTCCCGGCCTGGACGTGCCCCTGGCCGAGGAATGGGTCGAAGGCGGCCGGCGCTTCGCCAACAAGCTGTGGAACGCGGCCCGCTTCGTGCTGCTCAAGCTCGGCGACGTCACCCCGGCCGCGGGACTGCCGCCCGCAGACACGCTGCAGCTGGAGGACCGCTGGGTCCTGTCGCGTCTGGCGGCGACACGCGCCGCCGTCGACGAGGCGTTGGCGGCCTACGACCTGTCGCGCGCCGCCCGCGCTCTGTACCACTTCGTGTGGGACGAGTACTGCGACTGGTACCTGGAGCTGGCCAAGCTGCGCGAGGACCGGGCCGCCCGGCAAGTCCTGGCCCACGTGCTCGACGTCGCGGTGCGCCTGCTGCACCCCATCGCCCCCTTCGTCACCGAGGAGATCTGGCGTGCCCTGACCGTCGCCGACGACGACACCAGCCTGATGCGCTCGGCCTGGCCTGCCCTCGGGTCCGGGCACCCCGATCCGGACGCCGAGGCCCAGATGCAGGCCCTGCAGGAGGCCGTCACCGAGCTGCGTCGCTTCCGCGCCGACCACGCCCTGGCCCCCTCCGACCGCATCGACGTCGTCGCCGTCGCCGACGAGGCGAGTCGGGCGGTGCTGGCAGCCGGCGTGGACGGCATCAGCCGCCTCGCCGGCGTGGGGCAGTGGACCTTCGCGGCCGGCTCTCCCCAACAGGAGGCGGTCGGCAAGCTCGTGGTCTCCGGCGCCGAGCTGTTCGTGCCGTTGAGCGGCCTGGTCGACCTGGAGCAGGAGTGCGACCGGCTGCGCCGCGAGCTGGAGCGAGCCCGCGCCGAGCTTGGCCGCGCTCGGGGCAAGCTCGCCAATCCTGGCTTCGTGGCCAAGGCCCCCCAGCAGGTGGTGCAGGCCGAGCGGGACAAGACCGTCGGCTGGCAGGCCACCATCGACAAGCTGACCGCCCAGCTCGACGAGCTGGGCTGCTGAGCGGGACGGCGCGGTGCGGGCCAGGCCGGTCAGCCCCGCCGACCCTGAGCCGCCGGAAAATCCAGGCCCTGCGGGCGGCCGGCCCGACCTGCCCTGGCTGCCCGGCCGCTGCTGGTCGGCCTGGCGCCGCTGGGCGTCACCACACCCCGGCAACCCCACGCCGTGGTCCTCGGCCGGGCGCTGGTGGCCGCGGAGACCGAACCGGGCCGGCTGGCGACCGCCCGCCAGGCCTGCCGCAAGCGCGGCGACCGCCCGCTCACCGCGACGCTGCCGCCCTCCGGCGAGATCGCCGAGCAGCTGTGGCGGCGCCTGCTGGTGTCTGCGGTCGAGGACTTCTGGGCGCGTCTGGCGACCGTCTACGGACGGGCCCAGCCCGGGCTGCGCGAGGGCCGCTGAGCAGCTCGAAGCCGCCCTGGCCGGCGCCGAGCAGCAGCTGGCGCCGACCGCCGGCCAGATCGCTGTGGCCGCCCGTCGCCTGGCCGGGCTCGACGACGAGCCAGGACCGGTGCCCGCGGCGTCCGGCGCATCCGCCACAGACGGCACGGTCCCTTTGCGTGGCGCCGGCGAGCACCCGCTGCTGGCGATCGCCTTCCTGACCCTGGCGGTCGCCACCGCGGTCATGGTGCTGTACGGCGTGGCCAGCAGCCGACTCGCGTTGCCCTGACCCGGGCCGGCGACGACCGGACGATGTCGCCGTACCGGGGGCACGGTCGATCCGACGTCAGGGACTCGGCAGCGCCGGCGATCCGCAGGGCGATCTTGGCGTGCGCGTCCTGGCACCTACACTTTGCGCGATGTCTGTCTACGACGACGCCGTCGGCGCGCTGTTCGCCCGCCAGCCCGCCCGGATGGTTCCCGACCTCGACCGCATGCGCAGCCTGGCCGAGCTGCTGGACCGCCCCGACCGGGCGAACCCGGCCATCCACGTCACCGGCACGAACGGCAAGACGACCACCGCCCATATGGTGGCGGCTCTGCTGGGCGCGCTGGGGCTGAAGACGGGGACCTACACCTCCCCGCATCTGCAGGATGTCCGCGAACGCATCCGTGTCGCCTCGGAGCCGATCAGCCGCGCCGACGTCGTCGCTGGCCTGGACTACCTGGCGCCCTTCCTCGCCGAGGTCGACGCCCGCCACCCGCAGGCCGTGACGTTCTTCGAGGTCCTCACCGCCCTGGCGTTCCTGCACTTCGCGGACGCCCCCGTCGACGTCGGCGTGCTCGAGGTCGGCATGGGCGGCCGTTGGGACGCCACCAACCTCGTCGACGCCCAGGTCGCGGTGCTGACGCCGGTCAGCTCCGACCATCCGCAGTTGGGCTCTCGGCTCGAGGACATCGCCGCCGAGAAGTGCGGGATCGTCAAAGACGACGCCGTCGTCGTCTCCGCCGAGCAGGACCCCGTCGTCGCCCGGGTCGTCGCCCGCGCCGCCGAGCGCTGCGGCGGCAGGCTCGTCGTCGCCGGACGGGACTTCGCCGTCGGCGCCCGCCGGCTGGCCGTCGGCGGCCAGCTGCTCGACCTGCGCGGCGTCACCGGGAGCGTCGCCGACGTCTGGCTGCCGCTCCACGGTGCCCACCAGGCCGCCAACGCGGCCTGCGCACTGGCCGCGGTGGAGGGCTTCCTGGGCTTCAGCGGCGAGCTGGACCCCGAGGTGGTGCGTGCCGGCTTCGCGGCGGTGCACTCCCCGGGGCGCCTGGAGGTCGTGCGCCGCCCCGACGCCGCGCCTGTCGTCCTCGACGGCGCCCACAACCCCGCCGGGGCCCGAGCGCTGGCGCTGGCGCTGCGCACGGAGTTCGCCTTCCGCAACCGGGTGCTCGTGCTGGGCGTGCTGGGCGACAAGGACGTCGAGGGCATCGTCGCCGAGTTGCTGGCGGTGTCCGACCACGTCGTCGTCACCCAGCCGCCGAGCAGCCGGGCCGCCCCCGTCGACCGGCTCGCCAAGGCCCTGCGCGCCGCCGGCCGCAGCGCCGAGGCCGCCGACGACGTCGCCACCGCCCTGGAGCTGGCCGGAGGGCTGGCCGGTCCAAACGACGCCGTCGTCGTCGCCGGCTCGCTGTACACCGTCGGAGCCGCCCGCGACGCCCTGGGCCTGGAGCCAGCCTGATCGCCGAGCCCTTCGAGGACGACGCACATGAGCGAACGCACCCTGGTCCTGGTCAAGCCCGACGGCGTGCGCCGGGGCCTCGTCGGCGAGGTCGTCGCCCGCATCGAACGCAAGGGGCTGACCATCACCCGCATGGAGCTGCGGACCGTGCCCACCGACCTGGCCGAACAGCACTACGCCGAGCACGCCGGCAAGCCGTTCTTCTCCGACCTGGTGGCCTTCGTCACCTCCGGGCCGCTCGTGGCCATGGTGGTGGAGGGCGCCGACGCGGTCCGCAGCGTGCGCGCGCTCATGGGCGCCACCGACCCGCTCGACGCCACCCCCGGCAGCATCCGCGGCGACTTCGCCACCGCCATCGGCGAGAACATCGTCCACGGCTCGGACGCCCCCGACACCGGCGAGCGAGAGATCAAGATCTTCTTCCCCGACGCCTGAGGCCGTCCGCCAGGCGGTGGGGACCCCGGCCGCTGGGCCGAAGCCACCCGTATCGGATACCCTGCCCGCGCGTTTGTTTCCAGTGACGGTGGCCAGGGGGCCAGCGCGACGTCGCAGGGGAGGGACCCTATGGGTCTGCGTGTCCACACCAGGTTTGCTGTCATCGTCACGGCGGCCGCTGCGCTGGGGCTGGGGTCCTCGGCGGCGCTGGCGCAGACCGCGGCCACGTCTCTGGGCGCCGACGCCTTCGGGCTCAAGGTCGCGGTCAGCCCGCTGCAAGGCGAGCCGATCCGCATCGGGCCTGAGCCCCGGGTCAACGTCTACATGCCGCCGCAGACCGGGCCCCAGAGCGACTCGGTGCTCGAGTTGGGACCGGCCCCTGAGGACGGTTCGGTCGTCGAGCACGTCCGGGTGCTGCGGGTCAACGCCGAGGGCGACCTGGCCGCGGGCACGACGACCTCCAGCGCCGAGACCGGGGCGGTCAGCCTGCTGGGCGGTCAGCTCACCGCGGACGCGCTCAAGGCGGTGTCGACCACGAGCTGCCCCGGCCCCGGCAGCGCGGCCGAAGCCGCCGCCGGCTCCGAGGTCGTGAACCTGTCCGTGGGCGGCCAGGAGATCCCCGTCACCCCCGAACCCAACCAGGTGCAGATCCAGATCCCCGGCGTCGCCGACGTGCGGGTGTTCGAGGTGGTGCCAGACGGCGACGGCCTTGGCTGGACCACCCGGATGCTGCACGTGTTCACCCTCGACCCGGTCACCCAGGCGGTCAACGGCGAGATCATCGTCGCCGAGGCGCACACCACGCTGGCGTGCGGCGGCGCCGAGCAGACCCCCGGCGTCGACAACCCGATCTTCATCAGCAAGGACGCCTCCCCGTCGCAGGCCCAGCCCGGCGAACCCATCAGCTACACGATCACCGTCACCAACCAGTCCCAGCAGGCCTGCACGGTGTTCGAGGTCACCGACCGGCTGCCGCCCGGGTTCACGTTCGTCTCGGCCTCCGGCGGGCTCGACGAGTTCGACCCCGAACCGACCGTGGAGGGCCGCGAGGTGCTGTTCGAGAACACCGCCGGGCTCGTGCTGCAACCCGAAGGCACGCTGACCGGCACCCTGGTGGCCGAAATCGGCGACGACGTGCCCGCAGGCACCTACTACAACGACGTCCTGGTCCGCAC
>DASZOD010000004.1:0-3135 GCA_035550935.1 Egibacteraceae bacterium
GTCGTTACGTTGGGCGCCCGCCTGGGCGCCGGGCTGCCGTCGCTGCTGCTGGAGGACGTCGCCTCGCTGCCCGAGCCCGCCGGCGGCCGCGTCGTCGCAGCGCGCCGCGGCGACGAGCCTGCCGTGGTGGTGTGGACGGCGGGCACCACCGGCGCCCCCAGAGGGGTGACGCTGTCGGCAGCCAACATCGCCTACGTGGTCGCCGCCATGGTGCACGGCCAGCGGCTGTGCCGCGACGACCGGGTCCTGTCGGTCCTTCCGGCACACCACATGTTCGAGCTGTCCTGCGGGCTGCTCGCCGCGCTGGCCGCGGGCGCCAGCGGCGTCTTCGCGGGCACGCTGATGCCCCACGAGATCCTGCGCCTCATCCGCGAGCGGCGCATCACCAGGATGGCTGCGGTGCCACTGCTGCTCAAGCTGCTCAAGAACGACCTGGAGGCCAGGCGCAGCGGGCCAGGGCAGGGGCGCCTGGGGCGGCACCTGCAGGCGTTGTACTCGGGAGGCGCGCCCCTGGACCCGGCGGTCGTCGACTACTTCGCTGCCCTGGGGGTGCCCGTCTACCAGGGCTACGGGCTGACCGAGACCGCCCCGACCGTGGCGATGAACACGCCCGCGCACAACCGGGTCGGCTCGGTCGGGCGCGCGCTGCCGGGGACCGAGATCCGCATCGACGGGCCTGCCGGCGCAGCCCAGGGCGAGGTCCTCGTGCGCTCTCCCGCGGTCATGCTCGGCTACTGCAACGACGGCGCGCTGACCCGCGCCACGGTCGATGGCCACGGCTGGTTGCACACCGGCGACCTCGGCCGCCTCGACGCGGACGGCTTCCTGTGGCTGACCGGGCGCGCCAAGAACCTCATCGTCCTGGACAGCGGCAAGAAGGTGCAGCCCGAAGAGGTCGAGGCCGCGCTGGCCGCCAGCCCGCTGTTCGCCGAGGCCTGCGTGCTGGGCCTGCGGGCCGCCGACGGCCCCCGTGCCGGGGCCGAGCAGGTCTGCGCGGTCGTCGTCCCCGCCGACGCGGCGGCCGGCGGCCACCCCGGCTGGGCCGCCCTGGAGCAGGCGGTCGCCGACGAGGTCGCCCGCCTCACCCGCGGGCTGGGCGGCCACAAGCGCCCGACCGTGGTCAAGGTGGTGGCCGGGCCGCTGCCGAAGACCGCCAAGGGCACGGTGCGCCACGCCGAGGTCGCGCGGCTGGCGCAGCAACGGGAGCGGGTGGGATGAGCCTCGAGTTGTTCCTGCTGATCACGACGAACTTCGCGGCGATCGGGCTGCTGCCGCGCCTGTTCTTCCGCCGCAACGGTCGGCTCAACGCGCGCTGGTGGCTGACCGCCGCGCCCTTCCTCGGCTGCTACCTGCTGCAGGTGGCGGCCTTCGCCGGCTGGATCGAGCCGTCGGGGCTGGCGCCGGCGGCGCCGTTGGCGGCGCTGGCGGTGGTGTTGAGCATGGGCTCGACCGCCCTCATCGGGCTGGCCGTCGGCAGCCACCGGGTGCCCGTCGCCCTGTGGCACCAGGCCGACGACGCGCCGCAGCAGCTGGTCACCTGGGGCGCCTACCGGCGCATCCGCCACCCCTTCTACAGCGCGTTCCTGCTCGCCCTGGGCGCCGGCCTGCTGCTGGTGCCCCACCCGGCGACCCTGCTCACCTTCGCCTACGGGCTGGCGGTGCTGACCGTCACCGCCCGCCGGGAGGAGCGGCGGCTGCGCGGCTCGGCCTTCGGCCAGCAGTACCGCGCCTACACCCGCGGCACCGGACGGTTCCTGCCCAAGCTGCGCAAAGCGCCGGCGTGAGCGCGGCGGTCTACCTCGACGACGTCTGCTACGCGCTGGGCAGCCGCAAGCTGGCCGTGGCCGACAGCGTCGCCGCCGGGCGCACCCGCACCGGCGCCGGCGAGTTCGTCGACGCCGGCTTCCGCTACCACCACCTGTGCGACGACGACGAGACCGCCTACGACCTGGCCCGAGCCGCCGTCGGCGCCATCGGCGACCGGCTCGGCGACGTCGACGCCGTGGTCTACGCCACCTGCATACCGGCCAACGCCAACATCGCCCCGGCCGCCCGCTTCGCCGACAGCCGCGACGTCAAGCACCTCATGGACTTCCCGGCCAGCCGGCTGCAGGCGGCGCTGGGGCTGGACCGGGCCATCGTGGTGGGAGTCAACCAGCAGGCGTGCACCGGCATGCTGGGGTCGCTGCGGCTGGCTCGCGCGCTGATCGCCGCCGAGCCCGACATCGCCCGGGTGCTGTGCGTCAGCGCCGACCGCTTCCCCCCCGGCGCCCTCTACGAGCAGGCCTACAGCCTGATCTCCGACGGGGCG
This sequence comes from Egibacteraceae bacterium, assembly GCA_035550935.1. Lineage (GTDB taxonomy): Bacteria > Actinomycetota > Nitriliruptoria > Euzebyales > Egibacteraceae > DASZOD01. Next base: position 2,312 of record DASZOD010000004.1, read on the forward strand.
GCGGCCTGCGTCGTGTCCCGAGCCCCCGGCGCCTACCGCCTGGTCGGCGCGCACCACATCAGCAACGGCGCGATGGTCGACGCCGGCGACGACGAGACCGTCGGCTCGTACTTCACCTACACCCACCGGCTGGTGACCGAGCTGCTGGCCAAGACCGGCCTGAGCCCGGCCGACGTCGACTGGGTGCTGCCGCAGAACACCCACGTCAAGACGTGGCAGATCCTGTCGCGCCTGCTGCGCATCGACGCGGCGCGGGTCTTCTGCGCCTCGCTGCCCGACGTGGCCCACGTCATCAGCGGCGACAACCTCGTCAACCTGGCCTACCTGCACGACGCGGGACTGGCGCGGCCCGGAGACACGCTGCTGCTGGTGATGGCCGGCTACGGCATGAACTGGCAGGCCCTGATCCTGGAGAAGCTCTGACATGGACCAGCTCGTCGCGGCCGCACAACGGCTCAGCGCCGTGTCGCGGCGCAGCTACCAGAACCCCTACAGCGCCATCGCCTGGCCCCACCGGCTCGACCGCCGGCAGTGGTTCACCAGCCCCGAGCTGATCTCGCTGTACGCCACCCCGCTGTGGGAGGCGATGACCGAGCGCCAGCGCATGGAGCTGAGCTTCTGGGAGGCGGTGAACTTCTACAGCCTGAACATCCACGGCGAGAAGGCCCTCATGGAAGGCCTGGCCCGGCGGCTGTACTCGCCCGCCCTCGCCGAGCTGGCCGAGTACCTGCACCACTTCCTCGACGAGGAGAACAAGCACAGCGTCTGGTTCGGCACCTTCTGCCGGCGCTACGCCGGCAAGATCTACGCCGACAAGAAGGTGG
>DASZOD010000005.1:0-5005 GCA_035550935.1 Egibacteraceae bacterium
CGGGTGGGGCCGTCGGCGGAGGGTTCGCCGCCGCGGCCGGCGCGCCCCAGGCCGCCGCCCCGGGCGCTGCGCGCTGGGCGGCCAGCCACTGCCTGGTTTCCTTGGAGGGCCGCCCGACCCCGAGGTAGATCAGGGCGCCGACCACTTGGCCCAGCGCGATGATCAGCACCCACATGAGTTTGCTGCCCGAGCGGTAGTAGCGGTCGTCGGGGACCTGCACGCAGTCGACCAGCATCCAGATCCACAGCGCCGTCCCGCCGATCGCCAGCGCGAACACGAAGACGAAGAACAGCCCGAACAGGCCGAAGAACCAGCCGATGGGTTCGGCGTCCATGACGTCAGGGTACCCGCCGCGCGGTCTCGGAGGGCGCTGCCCGACCCGTCCTCAGCGGCTTGGCGGCGTGCCGGCGGCGGTGTGATGATGCGGATCCCCGGGCAACGGGCATGAAGCCCGTGCGTCCGGCCAGAAGGTCCGTAAATGCCGGAGCCGAGCGGGAGGAACAGCGATGATCAGCGCCCAGCGGCTCGGCGGCCCGGCAGGCGCTCGCCCCCGGCGGGGTCGCACCCCCGGGGGGTCGACCGTGGTCTGCGCGCGCGCGTGAGCGGCCCGGAGATCCCCGCGCAGACCGGCGGCGCCGGGCAGCCCCGGTCGCCGCTGGCCTTCCGCGGGCGCGATTGGAAGGCGAGCCTGCGGCGCACGCTGGAGGAGTTCAAGGAGGACCGGGCCACGCTGACCGCAGCGGGGATTGCGTTCTTCTGGTTCCTGGCGGTCTTCCCCGCGCTGCTGGCCGCGGTGGGAGTGCTCGGCCTGGTCCGGGCCAACCCCCGGATGACCGAGGTGGTCACCGGGGGCATCGCCACGGCCCTGCCCGGCGACGCGGCGACCGTGCTCACGCAGGCGGTCGAAGCGGCGACCCAGCAGCCGGGTCGGGGCTCGGCGGTGGCCGCCATCGCCGGCGTGGCAGTGGCGCTGTGGAGCGCCTCGGCGGGGATGGTGGGGCTGCAGAGAGGCCTCAACGTCGTCTACGACGTCGACCAGGACCGCTCGTTCGTCAAGCAGCGGCTCGTCGCCGTGGCGCTGCTGGCGGTCGCCGCGGTCCTCGGTGGCGTCGCCAGCGTCCTGGCCGTGTTCGGCCAGCCCCTCGGCGAAGCCGTGCGCGGCATGCTTCCGTTCGGCGACGCCTTCGTGCCGCTCTGGACCCTGATCCGCTGGGCGCTGACCGTGGTGGCCGTGGCCGTGCTGTTCGCGAGCTTCTACTACCTGGGCCCCAACCGCCACTCGCCCCGGTGGACCTGGGTGAGCCCCGGCGGCCTGGTGGCGATGGCCATCTGGGTGTTGGCGTCGCTGGCCTTCTCGTTCTACGTCTCCAGCTTCGGCTCCTACGCCGAGACCTACGGCTCGCTGGTGGGCGTGGTCGTGCTCATGTTGTGGCTGTACCTGACGGCGCTCGCGGTGGTCCTGGGCGGCGAGCTGAACGCCGAGCTCGAGCGCCAGAGCGCGCTGGCCAGCGGCCAGTCGCCCGCCGCCGGGACAACCACCGCCGGGGCCGGCGAACACGACGACGCCATCAGGGCGTGGTCCCAGCACCTCGAGCGGGTCCGCCAGCGGCGGCAGCGCTGACGACGCCGACCCGGCGCCACCTACAGCAGCCGCAGCCGGCCCATGAGCTGGGCGGGCTCGAGCACGAGACCGGTGACGAACGGGCCGAACTCGCCGTAGCGGGCGCTGACCTCGTCGAAGCGCATGTCGTAGACGATGTCTCTGATCGCCTTCGGGTCCTCGGCCAGCAGCGTGATCCCCCACTCCCAGTCGTCCAGGCCCACCGAGCCGGTGACCAGCTGCAGCACCCGGCCCCGGTAACGCCGTCCCACCCGGGCGTGACCGGCCATGAGGCCCTTGCGCTCCTCGAAGGCGAGCGCGTACCAGTTCGCGCCGGGGTCGCGGCGCTTGCTCATGGGGTAGAAGCTCAGCACCGCCCGCCGCGGCAGGCGCGGGTACAGGCGGTGCCGGGCGTAGGTGACCATGCGCTCGGTGAACGCCCGCAGCGCCTCGGCGTGCTCCGCCGAGCCCTCGGCCAGCCCCTCCTCCTCGACCAGGCGGCGCGACTCGTCGTCGGCGGTCGCCGTGTACTCGCTCAGCTCGGTCAGCGACACGTACGACGCCGCGGGCAGCAGCCCGGCCCCCAGCGGTGAGGCTGACAGTTCCGCGCCGAAGGCGTCCAGCGCCGCGAGGTCCGGTCCCAGCAGCATGAGCCCCAGGTCGGCCTTCTGGCCCAGCACGCTGAACGCCAGGGCCTGCTGGTCCTCGCGGGCATCGAAGGCCTCGACGCGCGCGACGAAGTCCTTGGCGGCCGCGGGCGGGTCGGCCAGCAGGTCACGGCGCAGGTGGAAGAACAGGTGCAGGACGCCCCAGCCCTCGCTGGGGGTCACCGGCTCGGTCATGCGCGGATGCTCCCTCCGGGCGTGCGACCCAGCCTACCCGGGGGGGGTAGCCTGCGGATCTCATGCCGACCGTCGTGCTGGATGGCCGCACCGTCGCCTACCTCGAGGCCGGCCAGGGGCAGCGCACCGCCGACAGGCGGGCGACGGCAAGGGCCGCGGCGCCGCTGCTGCTGGTCCACGGCTACACCGGCTCGAAGGAGGACTTCGCCTCCGTGCTGGCGCAGCTGGGCGAGGAGCGTCGGGCGGTCGCGGTCGACCTGCCCGGCCACGGCGACTCGCAGGCCCTGCCCGACCCGGGCGGGTACGGGCTGTGGGCGACGGCGCAGTGGCTGCTGCGCCTGGCCGACGTGTTGGGGCTGGGCGAGTACCACCTGCTCGGCCACTCCATGGGCGGGTTGGTGGTCCAGCGGGTGGCGGCCGCAGCCAGCCAGCGCCTGCGCTCGCTCGTGCTCATGGACACCGGGCTGGCAGGCCTGCGGCAGGAGGCCGCCGAGGTCGTCGCCCGCATCGGCGTGGCTGCCCGCGACGAGGGCATCGAAGCCGCCTGGCGGGAGAGCCGCCGCGCCAGCGAGCGGCGCGCCCCCCGCTACCACACCAGCGCCGACCGTGACGAGTTCGTCCGCCGGCGCTTCCTGGCTCTGGATCCGGCCGCGGTCGTGGTGGGCGCTCGCAACCTCATCACCGCGGCGCCGTTGACGGCGTTCCTGCGCGACATCGACCTGCCCGTGCTCGTCGTGCACGGCGAGCACGACGACGCCTGGACGCCCCACGAGCAGCGCGTGCTGGCCCGCACCGTGCGCGGCGCGGAGCTCGCGGTGGTCCCCGACAGCCGCCACTCCCCGCAGCTCGAGAACCCACAAGCCTGGCTCCGGGCCGTCCGCGGGTTCCTGCGCCGGGCCGAGGAGGACCAGCAGCGCGGGCCGCGGGCAGGCGTAGGCTAGCGCGGGAGGGTGAGAACGATGAGGATCCATCAGTGTCCCCGCTGCGAGCTGCGCTTCCGCGACGAGCCGCAGCTGTCCGACCACCTCGTGCTCGACCACTCGCTGGACCCCGAGGTCGCTGAGCAACTGGCCGAGCTGCTGGACTTCCGCCACCCACGGACCCGCAGGACGCACCGCGAGACGTCGCCGTAGCCGCCCGCCAGGGTCCGAGCCTGCTGCGGCGCTGGACCCACCGGGCCGCGCGGCTGGCGGCGTCCACCGTCCCCCCGCAGGTCCGCGAGGTGGCGCTGGCCCTGGCCGCCCGGGCCGTGGACGGCCCGGCGCTGCTGCCGGGCCCTCCGCCGGGCCCGGTCCTCGTCGTCGCGCCCCACCCCGACGACGAGACCATCGGCGCCGGTGGGGCGCTGGCCCGCCACGCCGACCAGGGCGACCGGGTCACCGTGGTCGTGGCCACCGGCGGCGAGCGCAGCGCCGCGGGCGCCGGGTCCGTCGCCGCCACCCGGCAGCGGGAGTGCCGCGCCGCCTGCGCGACCCTGGGCCTCAGCGAGCCCGTGTTGCTGGACCTGCCAGACGGCGCCCTGTCCGCCCACGCCGGCCGGCTCGCGGCGGTCCTCGCCGACCTCGGGGCCCGCGCCGCCACCGTCTACGCCCCCTCGGTGCTGGACCCTCACCGCGACCACCGGGCGGCCAACGTCGCGCTGGCGGCCGCCGGGCTCGGCGCCGACGTCTACGGCTACGAGGTCTGGTCGCCGGCACCGGTGGACGTCCTGTTGGACGTCGGCGCCGTCTACGAGCGCAAGGAGCGAGCCCTGCGCCGCTACGAGACCGCGCTGGCGTCGGTGGACTACGTGCGCGCCGCCCGGGGGCTGGCGGCCTACCGCAGCGTGGCCGGCGGGCTCGCCGGCGGCGGGCTGGCGGAAGGGTTCGTGCGCCTGGGCGCCCGCGAGCACGCCGACCTGGTCAGGCGGGCCGGCCTGGTCTCGTAAAGCGCCGGCAGGTCAGCCGCTCAGGCGCCGCGCCGTGCGCGCGCCGAGCAGCGCGGCCGCCGCCGCCAACAGCGACCCACCGAGGCGGGCGGGAAGCCGCAGCCCGTGCCCGCCGGCGAACACGGCGGCGTCCACCGCGTCGGCCAGCGCTCCCGCCTCCAGCCAGCCGCGCAGCGCCTGCGGTCCTCGCCGGCTGGCCAGCAGGGCCCCCAGCCCCAGGGCGACGTCCCGACCGGCTGCCATGCGCGCCAACGTGACCGACTCGTCGGCCAGCCGTCCGCCGCGCAGTGCCCGGCGGGTCAGCGCCTCGGGCGAGCCTAGGGCGGCCAGGCCGATCGCGAGCCGGCCCGCCGCCAGACCCCAGGCGAGCACGGTCGGCCCGGCCTCGCCTAGGCGCTGCAGCCTCATCGTGGCCCCTGTCTCGCCCTGCCCCGGCACCGACGCCACCGTAGCCGACCCCGCCGGGTAGCGTGGAGCGGGTGAGCACCTCCGAGGCCCTGCTGCCGACCTGCTACCGCCATCCTGACCGCGAGACCCGGCTGGCCTGCTCGTCGTGCGGCCGGCCGGCCTGCGTCGACTGCGTGCGCCCCCTGGCGGTCGGTCAGCTGTGCGCCGAGTGCCTGGCCGCCCGCCTGC
>DASZOD010000006.1:0-4990 GCA_035550935.1 Egibacteraceae bacterium
GGCGACCGCTGCGCGGTCGCTCCCCCGGACCCGCCAGGGGAGGCAGGCCGGTGACGACCGGTTGCGGGATGCGTTCGGGCTAGGACGCGAGGCGCCTCAGCTTCCGTCGCTCGCGCTCGCTGAGCCCGCCCCAGATGCCGAAACGCTCGTCGTTGGCGAGCGCGTACTCAAGGCACTCGGCACGGACCTCACACAGGGCGCAGATGCGCTTGGCCTCCCTGGTCGATCCCCCTTTCTCGGGGAAGAACGTGTCGGGGTCGGCCTGGAGGCAGCGGGCCTTGTGGGCCCAGGGCAGCGGCTCGATCGCGATCACGCCGGCCTTCCTCCTCACGGCGGGGCGTACGCCCGTGCGTCGTCTCGGCGACAGTGTTTGCCATGGTTGGAATTACTACCATGTCATTCATACCGCCTCAAGGGGCGGTCGTCAACCGCGCTGCTGAGGGTCAGGCGTGGATACGGCGGTGGGCGGCCAGCCCACCCGGCGTCTTCGCGACGAAGCCGCAGGCCGGGCAGGTGGGTCCGCCTCGGTGGACGCGAGCGTGTGCGCCCAGCCCGCCCGGCGTCCTGGCGACGAAACCGCAGACCGTGCAGCGGTGGCCCGCCTGCTGTGGCTCGGGCCGGGCCGGCTGGAGCTTCGGCGTCGGCGCCGAGTCGGTCATCGGCGCGGGCTCGGCCGGCGGCGCCGGCGGGCTCGTCGAGTGCATCGACCGCTCTGCCTCGGCGTCGTCTGTAGCCGAGCTCCCATCGCGCTGGGGCTGGGCGTCGGGCCGCGGCGCCCGCGGTGTCGCCGACGGCAGCGCCAGCGCCTGCGGCGCACCGGCGCGGAAGCGTTCGGCGTCGCGGCGGTCGCGGGTGCGGCTGCGGGCGTCGGCCAGCCGTTCGGCCATGCGCCGAGCTTCCTTGCGGCTGAGCCCGGCGGAGAACTCCTCGAGCACGTCGGCCAGGATGCGGTCCCGCTGCTGCTCGAGAGCCTGGTCCCGCCCGGCGAGGTAGTCGAGCAGCGACTCGTGCAGCTGCTGCATGTCGTCGGCCGTAGCCTGCACCCGTGCGGAGGCGCCACGGACGTCGCCGAGCACGGCCTCGAGCTCGTCGCGCACCTGGGCGGCCTGCTCGGAGGCGCTGCTGCGGGCGCTGTCCACGGCACGGGCGATGCCGGTGTCAAGCCGCCGTTCGAGCGTCTCTGCCCGTCGCAGCGCCCGGACCAGCTCGTCGGCGGCCTCGACCACCCGGTCGACGAGCTCGTCGGCGGCGGCGGCCGAGTCGGCCTGCAGCTGCGCGCCGGCGGCCTCCAGACGGGGACCGACCGCCTCGATCTTGCCGACCGCCTCCTGCGTGGCGCGCCGCTGATCCTGCTGGGCCTCGCGGACCGCCTGCTCGAGCACCTCGCGCAGGACCGACTGGCCCCGGCGCAACTCGGCCATGACCTCGCCCGCCCGCCCGCCTACGCCCTGCAGGACTTCGTCGACGCGTTCGCGCAGGCCGGCCAGGATGGTCTCGGCGTCGCTGCGCAGGCCCAGGCGCAGGTCCGCCAGCGCCTCGCTCTCGGCGTCGGCGCGCACCCGTCCCACCGCCTCGAGGTCCTCCATGCGCGACGTGACCGCGTCCAGTCGGTCGAGCACGGCCGCCAGGCGGGTCTCGGCCGACGCGGCGACCCGCTGTGCGCTGTCCGTCAGCGCGCCGGTGGCCTCCTCGAGCCGGGTCAGCCCGCTGGCGTGCAGTTCCGAGACCTCCGCCGCCAGCTCGCCGGCGGTCCGGGTGAGCCGCTCGGCCGCCTGTCCTGCGGCGGCCTGCAAGCGCTCAACGCCCTCGTCGGTGGTCCGGTCCAGCGCCTCGTCGTAGCGCTCGGCGGTGTCGTCCAGCGCCTGGCGCAGCTCGTCTCCGGTGCGGCCGACGAGCTCTCCCAGCGCCGACCCGGTGCTCGCCACGGCCTCCTGCAGCTCCGCCAGCTCCTGGCCGGCGGCGTCGCGGGCGCCGTCGATCACGCCCAACACGGCCGCACGGGTGGACTCGGTGGCGTCTGCGAGGCGCTCGGCGTCCCCGTGCAGCGTCGCCCCGGTGGCGGCCACGGACCGCGCCAGCTCGGCCGCGGCCGCGTCGGCGGTCTCCCGCAGGTCGGCCAGGGCCTCCCGCATGCGCGCGCGGTGCTCCTCGGCGTCGGCCTCGATGGCCCGGCGCAGCTCGTCGGCGCCGGCAGCCACCTGCGGCGCCAGGCTCTCGGCCACCTGCTGCAGTCCGGCGGTGGCGCCGGTCAGCTGCTGGCTGGCCTGGTCACGCTCCGCGTCCAGTCGGGCCGCCCACTGGTCGCTCAGGCCCTGCCAGCGCCGGGTGGTCTCGTCGAGCACGTCTCGGGCAGCGGCGACCTCCTGCTGCAGGCGCGACGCCTCGGAGGCGATCGCCTCCCGCGCTCCCGCGGTGTCGGCCACGGTCGCGGCGCGCACCTCGGCCACCAGCGTCTCCAGCCTGCCCGTCGATTCCTCGCCGGCGGCCCGCAGCGACGCGGCCTGGTCCCCGAACGCCACCCGCAGCTCGTCGTGCACCTGACGGAGACGGTCGCGGTCCTGCTCGCCAGCGCTCAGCACCCCCTCCCTGGCCTCCTCGGCCAGTGCGGTCAGCACCGCACGCAGCTCGGCCAGGTCGTCCTGGGCGGCCATCCGGGCGTCGGCGATCAGCCGCTCGAGGCGGTCCGCCGCGTCCTCGCCCGCCGCCAGCGCCGCCCTGGCCTGCTCGTCAAGCAAGCCCCTGGCGGCGTCCTGGGCCTCTTCGAGCACGGCCCGGGTGGACTCCGCCGCCGCCCGCAGTCCCGACAGCTCCCCGCTCGACGCCGTGCGCGCCTCAGCGACCAGCGACTCCAGGCGCTGGGCGGCCTGCCCGCCGGCGTCGCGCAGGGAGGCGGCCTGGTCGGCCACGGCGTGACGCAGGGTGTCGACCACGGTGCGGGCGTCGGCGGCCTGACTGTGGGCGGCCTGATCGGCAGCTTGGCGGATCTGCTCGACGCCCACCTGCACCGCGGCGCGGATCCCCTCGGCAGCGGCCCCCTGGGCCCGCTCCAGTCGCGCGACGGCGTCGTCGACGGCCGCCAGGGCGCCGCGCTGGGCTTGGCCGGCCTGCTCGAGCAGGTCGGCGAGGCGCTCGACGGCGCTGCCGAGCGGCGCGACGCCCGGGTCGGCACCGGCCCCCGCGGTGTGGCCCTCGCGCAGGACCCGGTCGACCCGCGTGAGCAGCTCGGTCAGCGCCCGCTGCTCGTTGAGCTGTTGCTCCATGACCCGCGAGAAGATCTCGTCCACACGGGGAGCCTGCCGCGCGTCCAGTCGACCGGGAACCTCGTCCAACTCGTCCCTCCGTGCCCTGCCCGCCGGCCGCAGTGTACGGGGCACGCATGGCTGATGTGACCAGGCAGAGCAAATCTGTCCCCGGCTACGCTCGGCGGATGGAGGGGCCGTTGCCGGACGAGGTCACCGCGGGCATCCGGGCGCGGGACCCTGATGCCTTCGCGACCTGCTACGAGGCGCTCGCCAACCCCCTGTTCCGCTACCTGCTGGGCCAGTGCGGCGACCGGACGCTGGCCGAAGACCTCGTCGAGGCGACGTTCCTGGAGCTGGTGGAGGCGGCACCGCGGCTGGTGGGTGGGGCTGGCGCGGTCCGCGCCTGGTTGTACCGGGCCGGTCGCAACAACCTGCTGGACGCGCGGCGCAAGGAGCGCCGCCGCGGCGACCTGCCGCTGGACGAGCGTGTCGCCGCGGGCCGTGCGGACGCCAACCCCGGGCCCGAGGAGCTCGCGCTGGCCTCCGCCCAGGCCGACGTGGTCCGCGCCGCGCTCACCCGCCTCAGCGACGACCAGCGGGAGGTGCTCCTGCTGCGCTTCGCGAGCGACCTGACCGGACCGGAGGTCGCCCGCCTGACCGGACGGACGGTGAGCGCGGTGAAGGCGCTGCAGCACCGAGGGCTTGCGGCGCTGGCCCGCGCGCTGCCCCGCGACGCTGCCGACGAACGGTCCGGCTCGTAACCTTCCTGCGGGCTGGTGCGCTACCACGAGTGATGCGGCGGCACCGTGCCGGCACAGGGGCCGGCGTAGCCGGGCCAGTGGGACGTGGACGTGGAGGTGAGCTCGCCACGGTGATGAGCGACGATCGCGACGACCTCGGCGGGCCTGACTTCGCCGACGCCGCCGCCGCGCTGCGCGCGGCTCTGGGCGGCGAGGCGCTGAGCGCCGACGCCCGCGCGCGCCACCTGTACGCGCTGCGCGAGCATGCCGCGCTGCTCGGCCCGCCCCGGCGCGCCCGGCACGCCCGGCGGGTCGTCCCGGTGGGCCTGGTGCGGCGGATGGCCGCGGCCGTGGCCGCCAGCGGCCTGCTGGCGACCCTGGGGTCGGGGGTCGCGGTCGCCGCGTCCGCGGACAGCCTGCCTGGCGAGGCGCTGTACGAGGTCAAACTCCTCACCGAGGGCCTGCGTCTGGCGTTGCCAGAGTCACCCGCGGGGGAGGTCACCACCCGTCTGCGGCTGGCCGAACGGCGCCTGGAGGAGGCCGAGGAGCTGCGCCGGGACGCCGGCCCACAGCTCGACGAGCGGCTGGCCGCGACGATCCTGGCCTACGAGGAGCTCGTCACCGGCGCGGCGAGCGCTGCAGGCAGCGACGAAGGCCTGCAGGCCCGGGTGCGCTCGACCGTGGCCGTCGCCGAGCAGCGCCTGGTGCTGCTGCTCGCGGGGGGCCTGCCGGAGCAGGCCTCGGTGCGCGCCCGACAGGCCCTGGCGGACGCCCGGCAGCGACTGGGTGGGCCGCCTCCGCTCGGTGCCCCCGCCGGGCCGCAGGTCCCCGGCCACGGGCCCGGCGCTCGGCCTGAGCACCCCGGCGCGCCCGAGGGGGCGCCCGAGCCGCCCGTCCCTGCAGAGCAGCCCGGGCCGCCCCAGCAGGTCCCTGCGCCGTCGCAGCAACCGGGCCCGCCCGGCGAGCCCGGGCCGCCCCACGAGCCCGGCCCGCCTGACGAGCCCGGGC
>DASZOD010000007.1:0-3845 GCA_035550935.1 Egibacteraceae bacterium
CGGGGGCCCTGTCGTGTCCGCCCCTGGCCGCCCGGGCCCCGCTGGCTTGGACGCCAGGAGGCGAGGCTAGAGCAGGTCGCCTTCGGGAGGTGTGTGCTGGCCGCCCACGGTCAGGCCCATATCGAGTAGCTGGGTGGCCACGTCGGCCAGCTTCAGTGCCGCGTCGTGCGCGCCGGCGCCCTCAGCCTCCTGCGACAAGGACAGCAGCTGGTCCCCGAGCTCCTGCAGCCGTTCGGCGGCAAGGCCCCGGTAGTAGGCGTCGAGGTTGATCGGCAGGGGTTCCATCGTGCCTCGTGCGCCGGTCCGGTGGCCGCCGCCCGGTCAGGTGCCGGCGCTATTCCCGTTTGCCCGTGGGCCCAACCGCCGGTGCTAGGCTCTGGTCCCCACCGAGCGGCGCGTGCCCCGGCGGGGCGGTCCATCTGACAGCCGGCAACCGGACGAGCGGAGACGAGTTGACGGGCGAGACGGTGACCGTGAAGGTGCCGTCCAAGGCGGGGTACCTGGCGGTGCTGCGGACCGCGGTCGGGGGGTTCGCCGCGAGGGACTCGTTCACCCTGGACCAGGTCGACGACCTGCGCCTGGCGGTCGAGGAGACCGCGGTCCAGCTGCTGCGGCGCTCCAGCGGCGACCACATCGTCATGGACGTCACCACCACCGACGGCGGCATCGAGGTACGCCTGATCATCGAGGTGGAGGGCGACGAGCCGGTGATGGACCAGTCGTCGTTCTCGTGGACGATCCTGTGGGCGCTCACCGACGACATCCAGGTGGAATCGTGGCCCGGGCACGCCACCGTCATCCTGCGCAAGAACCGGCTGGTCATCGCCCAGCGCGAGCAGGGCGAATGACCTCCCAGTACAGCCGGGAGGACACCAAGCAGCTGTTCGCGGAGTTGCGCCAGACCGGCGACCCGGCCAAGCGCGAGACACTCGCCAAACTGCACCTGCCGCTGGTGGAGTACCTGGCGAAGCGCTTCAAGGACCGCGGGGAGCCGCTCGACGACCTCATCCAGGTCGGCAGCGTGGGGCTGCTCAAGGCCATCGACCGCTTCGACCTCGAGCGGGGGGTCGAGTTCTCGACCTATGCCACGCCGACCATCGTTGGCGAGCTCAAGCGCTACTTCCGCGACAAGGGCTGGGCGGTGCGCGTCCCCCGCCGGCTCCAGGAGATGTCCCTGCGGCTCAACAAGGTCGTCGCCCAACTCACCCAGGACCTGGGGCGCTCGCCGACGGTCTCTGAGATCGCCCGGCAGGCGGGCGTGAGCCCGGACGAGGTGCTCGAGGCGCTCGAAGGTGGGCAGGCGTACTCGACGACCTCACTGGACGCGCCGTCTGGCGAGGACGACGACGCGCCCATGCGCATGGACCGCATCGGTGAGGAGGACCTGCGCCTGGACAACCTCGAGTACTTCGCCTCCCTGGCCCCCCTCATCGAGCAGCTGCCCGAGCGTGAGCGCAAGATCCTCTACCTGCGTTTCTTCCGCGGCATGACCCAGTCGCGCATCGCCGAGCACGTCGGCATCAGCCAGATGCACGTGTCGCGGCTGCTCAGCCGCATCCTGGAGTTCCTGCGCCAGGGCATGGAGGGCGAAGCCGAGTACTGAGGCCTGCCAGGCACCGCTGCACCGGGCGTTTCGTGGTGCGTTGTAGCGCTTCCACCGGCCGCAGAACGCCAGCCCCAGCGGCGCGGTGACGACCGATGGGGCCAACACCCACACCCGTGGCACACCCGCACATTCGCGGGGAAGCCACCCGGGCGCGCGCCGATCGCACGCTGCCGCAGCCAGCGCAGCGAGAAGAAGCGCGTTCACCGCTCCGCAACGGATGCCGAAGACCACCGCATGCGTCCGCTGCTGTCGCTGGTCCTGTGCTGCCTGCTGGCGGCCTGCGACCAGGTGGTGGAGATCCGCCCGACGCCGCTCGCGCTGTCCCCGGTCGACACCCCCCAGCAGAGCCTGGTGTACGCCGCCGACGGGTCGGTCATCGCGACGCTGCGGCTGGCCAACCGCGAGAACGTCGCCCGGGGCGACCTGCCCCGGGTGCTCGTCGACGCGGTGGTCGCCGCGGAGGACCGGCGCTTCTTCGCCCACGGCGGGCTCGACCTGCGCGCGGTGGTGCGGGCGGCTCTGGCCAACCGGCGGGCCGGCCAGGTCGTCCAAGGCGGGTCGACGATCACCCAGCAGCTCGTCAAGAACCGCTACCTGCCCGGCGGCGCGCAGACCTTGCGACGCAAGACCGCCGAGGCGCGGCTCGCGCTCGAGCTCGAGCGCAGCGCCAGCAAGGACGCCATCCTCACCGACTATCTCAACACCGTGTACTTCGGTGCCGGCGCCTACGGCGTCCAGGCCGCCGCGCGAACCTACTTCGGCGTCGACGTCGCCGACCTCAGCCTGACCCAGGCGGCGTTGCTGGCCGGGCTCATCCGCTCGCCCGAGAGCGCCTCGCCCTACAGCCGGCCCCACGCCGCGCAGGGGGAACGCCGCCGGGTGCTCGACGCCATGGTTGCCACCGCTGCGTTGGAGCGTCCCGCCGCCGAGGCGGCCGCGTCCGCGTCCCTCGGCGTCCAGCCCCCGCCCCCGCCGCCGGCGACGCGCTTTCCCTACTTCGTCGAGCACGTCAAGCGGGTGCTGCTGGCCGACCCGCGCTTCGGGCCCGACGAGGCCGCGCGGGTACGGCTGCTGTTCGGCGGCGGCCTGCGCGTCCACACCACCATCGACCCGGCGCTGCAGGGCCAGGCTGAAGCCGCCGCGGGCACCTTCTGGTCCGCGCCCGACGATCCGGAGGTCGCGCTCGCGGTGGTGCGCCCCTCCGACGGCCACCTCGTCGCCGCGGTCGGCGGCCGTGACTTCCGCGCACGCCAGTTCGACCTGGCCACCCAGGGCCGCCGCCAACCCGGAAGCGCGTTCAAGACCTTCGCCCTGGTGGCGGCGCTGCAGGCCGGGATGCGCCTCGACGACGTCGTCGACAGCGGCAGCGTGGCGCTGCCGCGCGGCCCGGGTGGCCCGCCCTGGGTGGTGCGCAGCGCCACCCGGGGCCCGCTGAGCCTGCGCGACGCGCTCGCAGTCAGCAGCAACGGCGCCTTCGCGCGGCTGGCCGTGCGCCTGGGCCCCGAGCGGGTTGCTGACCAGGCCCACGCCATGGGCGTCACCTCGGACCTGGGCCACGAGGAGGCACTCGTGCTGGGCGGGCTGTCCGAGGGGGTCAGCCCGCTGGAGATGGCCGTGGCGTACGCGACCCTGGCCAACGGCGGGGTGCATGTTCCGGTCACGGCGATCACGCGCGTCGAGGACGCCGACGGCAGGCCGCTGTGGCGGCCCGACCTCGGGCCACGGGTGGCCATGGACCCCGAGACCGCCCACCTGGCCACGCAGGCCCTGCGGTCGGTCGTCGAGGAGGGCACCGGCAGCGCCGCTCGCCTGGACCGCCCGGCGGCAGGCAAGACCGGCACCAGCCAGCGTCACCGCGACGCCTGGTTCGTGGGCTTCACCCCTCAGCTGGCGGCCGCGGTGTGGATCGGCTACCCCGATCAGGAGCGCCCCCTGGTGGGGGTGCACGGCGTGGCCCGCGTGTCGGGCGGCACCTGGCCGGCACGTATCTGGAAGGCGTTCATGCAGGTGGCCCTGGCGGGCCAGCCCGCCGCCGACTTCCCCTATCCGGCACACCTGGCCCGCACTGTGGCGGTCGACCCGTCCACGGGGGGCCTGGCGACGCGCTGGTGCCCGCTGACCGTGCAGGTCACCGGCCTGCCAAAGGAGCTGCCGCGCTTCACCTGTCCCCACGGGCCTCCCCCGCCGGCACCCAGCGAAACGGCTGTGGTCCCCAGCCCCTCCGGGCCTGCCTCCCCGG
>DASZOD010000008.1:0-8381 GCA_035550935.1 Egibacteraceae bacterium
GAGGCCGTCGCCAACTCCTGGCGCTACGCCGGCGCCTGGCTGGACGCCGCCACCGGGCTGTACAAGATGGGGCTGCGCTACTACAGCCCCGACCTGGCCCGCTGGACCCAACCCGACCCGCTGCAGCGCGCCGGCAACCTCACCTTGCCGGCCGACGCCAACGCCTACGCCTACGTCGGCGGCAACCCCGTCAACTTCGTCGACCCAACCGGTGCGGTTTCTGGCTCCACGCTCGGGTGCGTGCTGGGAGTGACAGTCCTGGGAGGCCTGACCCTTGAAGCGGTAGGACTTGCAATTGAGTCGGCCGCAGCGGCCGGCATTCTTACCGTTGGTACTGCACTGGCCGCAAGCATCGTGGGCGCAGTCGCTGCGGCCGCCATCGTCTGGGCCCTTGTTGAGGTGTGTTGAGTGGGCAGTGAACGGAAAGAGGAGGTGACTCCCCAAACTGCATATAGATGGCTCCTCGCAATGATTTGGGTGGGTGCGGCAGTTGGTGCGATCACCGTGGCAATCAGGAACCCGGTGGCCGTCGCAATCGGCGTCGGCTTGACGGTGGGGGCGTACCTGTCGGCCATCATACTGGCGCGCCGAGCAGCATATGCAGGGCGAATCAGCAAGAGAACATCAAGGCTGGTGGCGTTCGGAGCGACACTGGTTGCGGGTACCATGGTGCTAGTTGTCTTGACACTAGCCGAGTGAACTCGCCATGAGACCTCCACGTCGACTCGCTAAACCTAGAGGGGTTTGCTTTTGCGGTGTTCAGAGACCAGTTGCGTGGATGATCCTCGTACTGACACTAGCGGCCAACGCCCTGTGGGCAGCGCTCGTTCTCATCGGACGACCGGTCAACGCCGTACTCATTTCCCTCATGCTTTCTCCTGCATTGCTCAGCTTCCTATTGACCACGACTGCTCTACGTCTGGGAGTGGAGCAAGTGGTGCTTATCGAGGATCAAAGCACGAAGAGCGGTCGGGAGGTCGCCCTGCCCTACGCCATGGTGACAGCCGTGTTCTTAGTGGGCGCAGTAGGTGTTGCAACATATCTGATCCTAACAGGACACGGAGGGGGTTGGGCGGCCGCATTTGGATGGGGATTCGTCCTGTCAGCCGTCTTATCGGCGATCACGACGGCGTACCTTGCAGGCCGGCACTCATAATGGTCGGTGAATGGTGGCGGCGTAACTATAGTAGCGCTCGGCGCGCTCTCGGATCGACAACCGCGCAAGACCAAACAGCAGCAGGACCCAGCATTCGGGAGGGGAGGACAGCTAGGCGCTACGCCGGCTGGCTGGAAGGCGCCACCACGCTGTACAACATGAGGCTGCGCTACTACGGCCCCGACCTGGCCCGCTGGACCCAGCCCGACCCCCTCCGCGAACTGGCAACTTACCCTTGCCGCCCCAACGCGAACACCTACGCCTGCGTCGCCGGCGACCCCGTCAACCTTCAGATCCCTCTTGGGAAACAGACTGGAACCCTGGCGTTGACGATGCATTGTCGTACGTACTACTGGCTGTCTTATGGCGGGTGGCATCTCGGGTCCCATTAGCGATCTTGGGACCAAAGGCTGCAGCCGTCGCGTTCGGGATTGGCCACATCGATGGCCTTGGCACTCGTCGACGCTATGGGTGCTGCAGCCTTTTTCTTTGGTGTACGGAGCCACTGGATTCAACGGTTGCTCAATGCTGTCGGCATTTCAAGGGCGATTGTTGTGCGTAGGCCGTCGGCCAGGGCACTTGAAGCCGGATTGGTCCTGCCCTTCTCACCTTTGCGCTGACACCACTGCTCGAGCCGTTGAGCCGTACGGCTGCAGCTGCGGTGGCCGTTGGATTGCTCGGGGGTGTCGGGCGCTCCCAGGGCCACGCGAGGTGGGGTTCGGGCGATGTCGGCGTTGACCAGGGTGAACGACGGGCCGCAGCCGTTCCAGCGTCAGTTCCCACACGTGGCCGATCGGGGCAGCCGGTTGCCCGGGTCGGCGATGTGCGTCACCCGACCGACCCGTCGCGGGCCCGCAGGCGGCGGGCGAGGTTCACGCCGCTGGAGATCACACCGACGTGGCTGAAGCCCTGCGGGTAGTTGCCGAGGAAGGCTCCGCTCTGCGGGTCGATCTGCTCAGGCAGCAGCCCGAGGGTGTTCGCGCGGGCGCACAGCCGCTCGTACAGCTCGACCGCCTCGTCCAGGCGGCCCTGTCCGGCGAGGTTGTCGACCAGCCAGAAGCTGCACAGCAGGAAGGCGCCCTCGTGGCCGGGCAGCCCGTCGGGCGAGTCGTCAGGGAGGTAGCGGTACAGCAGGCCGCCGCCGGCGCCGAGGCGGCGCCGCACGGCCTCGGCGGTGGCCACCATGCGGGGGTGGTCGGCCGGGACGACCCGCCGCAGCGGCAGGCTGAGCAGGCTCGCGTCGACGCTGCCGCTGCCGTCGACGTGCTCGGTGAACGTCTGCAGGTCGGCGTTCCAGGAGCCGACGACGATCGCCTCGGTGATGCGCGCGGCGGTCTTCGCCCACGCCGGATTGGCCGGTAGCCTCAGGCGCGCGGCCAGGCGGGCGCCGCGGTCGAGAGCGACCTGGCACAGGGCGGCGGAGTAGGTGAAGACCCGTCCGGGCGTGCGGACCTCCCAGATGCCGTGGTCGGGGTCGGCCCACTCGCGAGCGGCGGCGTCGACCAGGTTGCCCAGCCGCTGCCACAGGGCCGGATCGACCTCACCCCCGCCTGCCACCCACTGGTGGGCGCAGTCGAGGATCTCGCCGTAGACGTCGTGCTGGCGCTGCTCGGCGGCGGCGTTGCCCCAGCGCACGGGCCGCGAGGCCCGGTAGCCCTCCAGCTGCTCGGCGATCCGCTCCGGCGCCGGCTGTTCGGCGTCGATGTCGTACAGCACGTGTGGGCGGCCGCCGCGCTCGACGGCGTCGAGGATCCACCCGAGGAACGCGTCGCCCTCGGTGCGCAGGCGGATCCGCCGCAGCGCGTACACGGAGAAGGCGGCATCGCGCACCCACTCCTTGCGGTAGTCCCAGTTGCGCGCCCCCCGATCGCCTCGGGCAGCGACGAGGTCGGTGCGGCGACGATCGCGCCGTTGGCGAAGTGGTCGAGCAGCTTGAGGTGATGGCCGAGCGGCGGACGAGCGGCTCCTGGGGCCCGACGTAGCGAAAGCAGCGCAACCACGGCCGCCACGCCCCCACGGTCGCGTCGATGGACTCGCCTACGGTGTCCGGCCGGTACCCCGCGGCGTGCGGCCCGACCAGCTCAGCGTGAGCTGCAGCTCGTCGCCGGAGCCGAGGTCGTAGACGGCGTCTGGGCCGTCGAGCCGACGGTCTGCGTGGAGATACAGCCGGGGTCTGGGCTCGGCGGGACAGCGCAGCAGCAGCCCGCCGCTCTCACGCGTCGCCCCGGCCCCGCCGCGGGGCGTGACCGCGACGCGCAGCCCGACCCGCCCCTGCACGACGCGGACGCGGCGGAGCAGTTCCCCGCGGCCCGCGTCGGACTGTTCGGCGAGGTCGGCCGCGGGCCGCAGGGGCAGCGCGTCGGTCACCTCCACGACCCCGTCGGGGGTATGCAGCTCGGTGACGAGCACGCCGGTGTCCTCCACGTGGCGTTGGCGGGAGGCGACCAGGTCGTGGGGTGCCGCGACGAACGTGCCGCCGCGGGTCCGGTCGAGGATGCCGCAGAACAGCGGCCTGCCGTCGAACCGTGGCACGCACAGCCAGGACACGGCGCCGTCCCGGCCGACGAGCGCAGCGGTCGTGCCGTCGCCGACCAGGCCGTGGTCCTCGATCGGCAGGTAGCCGTCGACGCGCCGCAGCGGCAGCGGCACGTCGCTCCAGACCGTGGTGCTCGTCGCTGCGTCGACTCCGAAGGCCCGTTGCTGCCGGCCGGATAGGTGCGCAGCGGCGCCCGACCCGCCGCCCAGGCCTGCAGGATCGGTTCGACGATGGCCCACGAGTCCCTGGCCTCGTCGCGGATGGCCAGGGCGGGGTCGCCGGCGAGCATCGCCAGTAGCACCCACGCGTAGGCCGACAGCTGCGGTGGCGTCAGGCGCTGGGAGGGTGGCGTGCTACAGACTGAACCGCTGCCCGGGCGTTGACGTTGAGCTCCAGGCTGAGCGACTCGGGGTCAAGCGGGATGCGCAGGACGTTCGCCTGCGCTCTGGCGGCGAGGTCGGGAAGCGGGACCGGGCGGAAGCGGACCGAGATCTGGCGGCGGTCGGCCGCGAGGGCCTTGCCGGTCCGAAGCACGAACGGCACCCCGGCCCAGCGCCAGTTGTCGACGAACAGGGTGGCCCGGACGAACGTCTCGGTGCCCCGAACGGGGTCGACGCGGTCCTCGTCGGCGTAGGCGGGCACGTCCCGGTCCCCGGCCTTGTCGGCGCTGTAGCGGGCACGGACGGTGTGGCGGCCCACCTCCTCGGGGTGAGCCGCCGCACGGCTCGTAGCAGGTCGTGGGTCTTGCGGTCGCGCAGCTCGCGGGCATCGAAGCGTGCCGGCGGCTCCATGCCCACCAGCGCCAGCAGCTGCAGGAGGCGGTTCTGCACCATGTCGCGCAGCGCGCCGACCGCGTCGTAGTAGCCGCGGCCCTCGAGGGTCAGCGTCTCATCCACACGATCTCGGCGTCGACGTGGTGGCAGTTCCATACGGGCTCGAGCACGCGGTTCGCGAAGGACAGCCCCACGAGGTTCTGCACCGTCTGCATGCCGAGGAAGCGGTCGACGCGGAACACCGCTTCCTCAGCAAGGCACTCGCCCAGCAGGCGGTGAGCTGCCGCGCATGCTCCAGGCTGGTGCCGAAGGGCTTCTCGACGCCCAGGCGGCTGCCGGGGGGTAGCCCGGCCGCGATCAACGCTTCGATCGTCGGCCCGAACACGGCCGGTGGGAGCGCGAGGCGGACGGCCGCCGGGCCGCGTCGAGGCTCGAGCACCTCGCTCACGCTGTCGCCGTCGGTCGCGTCGGCCTGGCGGAGACGAGCATGCGCACCAGCGCCTGCCGCGCCGCGGGCGGCACCGTGGGGGCGTGCTCCGCCAGCCACCCCGCGGCCGTCCGACGGTAGGTTTCGGTCCCGATGTCGGCGCGGTCGGCGACGACGACCTCGAAGCCGTCGGGCAGCCGGCCGGCGGCGTGCAGCTCCGCCAGCGCCGGCAACAGGTAGCGGCGGGTGAGGTCACCAGAGCCGCCGAAGACCACTAACCGCTGCGGCATGTCGCTACGGGGGGAGGCCGCCGGCTACGGCGACGCGACGTTGCGACTCTGCGACCGCGTAGCCGGGGCTTGGACCACGCCCAGCAGCCCCGACCCGGTGCCGTGCTCGGGGGCGACGGCCTCCACCGACGCGGTGACGGCTGGGGCCGAGCGCGGACGGCCATCGGCCGCGGCGGTCACGGCGACGAGCCGGCCGGCGGTGCGCGGCAGCCGCCGTTGCAGCCGGGCCCACGCGCGGTTGACGAGCGGTTCGGCCACGCGACGCAGACGGCCGAGGGCGAACGGCGCGCCTTCCAGACGCCACACCGTCGGCGCCACGCCGGCGCCGGCCTGCAGCACCGCCGTCAGCCCGTCGGCGTCCAATGGCCCCACGTGGGGTGCGTACCCGGACCAGCCGCCCAGGTAGCCGGTCTCCTCGGGGGTCGACACGACCAGCAGACCACCGGGGGCCACGCGTGCGAACAGCGCCGCTACGAAGCCGGCCTGCCGGGCCGGGGGGACGTGCTCGATGACCTCCATGGCGGTGACCAGCGCTGCCTGCGGCGCCGCCGTCAGGTCGGCGTGTACGGCGGCGTCGGCGAACGCGGCGGCGGCGACGGCTCGTACCCGGGGGTCGTGGTCGACGAGGTGCAGCTCGGCTCCGAGGCGGTCGGCCAGCCACGCCCCCAGTCCGCCCACGCCGCTGCCGACGTCGACGACCGGCCCCCCCGACAGCGCCAGCCGCTCGCCCAGCTCGGCAGCGGCCAGGTAGTTGGCGACATGGCGGGTGACCGCCCGGGAGCTGCCGTGGCCGGCGACGTCGCCGCCTTCCGCGTTGACGAACGCCCGGCCGCGGACCTCTGCGGCGCGCGCCAGCCACGGCCAGGCGGCGGCGACCGCGGCGGGCAGGTCCCGCAGCGGCGGCCACAGCGCGGGGTCGGCCGCGGGCCCTGCCACGAGCCCGGGACCCTGCCATCGGGACCCGGGGGTGTCAAACAGGGCGCGCTGACCGGGTCAGGCCGGGCGAGTAGGCTCAAGAGGCTTCCGCCGTGCCGATTGCCTGGAGCCAGCGATCGCCACACAGCCCGAACCCCAACGTGGTGATGCCGGCGACTCGGAGGGCGTCGGGTCACTGGCGCACGCGCCGCTGTCGGCCTACGTCGCGCTCCTGAGAAACCGCAACTACCGACTGTGGTTCGCCTCCTCGCTGGCCTCCAGCCTGGGCGACTGGGTCGGGCTCGTGGCGTTGCAGGCCCTGGTGGTGTCGCTGAGCCCGCCCGGCTCCCGCATGGGACTGTTCGCGCTCGGCGGCATCATGATGGCCAGGCTGCTGCCCAGCGTGATCCTCGGCCCGGTCGCGGGTGTGCTGGCGGACCGCTACGACCGCAAGCGCCTCATGGTCTTCACCGACCTGGCGCGCGGGGGGCTGTTCATCGGCATCGCGTTCTCCAAAGACCTGCCGACGCTGTTCACCCTGACGTTCGTCGTGGAGACCCTGTCGCTGCTGTACATGTCGGCCAAGGACTCCAGCCTGCCGACCATCGTCGCCCGCCGGCACCTGACCGAGGCGAACCAGCTCAACCTGCTGCTGTCGTACGGGACGCTGCCGCTGGGCGCGGTCATCGCCGCGGCGATCACCGCGGTGCTGCGGCTGACCGGCCTGCCGCCCCAGGACGCCACGGTCGTCGCCCTGCTCGTCGACGCGGCCACGTTCTTGGTCGGCGCCGCCTTGCTGACGGGCCTGGTCCTGCCCGAGCACGGCCGCCACGGCGACCGCGAGGAGAGCCCGAGCGTGCTCGCCGAGCTGCGCGAGGGCGTGGAGTTCATCCGGGGCCTGCCGCTGGTGCGCTCGCTCATCCTCGGGGTGGTGGGGGTGTTCTTCGGCGCCGGCGTGGTGGCCACTCTCGGGCCGGAGTTCGTGCGCAGCGACCTGGGACGTCCAGAGACGGACTGGTACACGCTCATGACCGCGGTCGGCATGGGTCTGGTAGCCGGTATCGTGTCCGTGCCGCTGCTGACCCGGCGCTTCTCCCAGGAGCGGCTGTTCCCGGTCTGCATGGCGGCCAGCGGCGGGATCGCCGCGATCATCGCCACGCTGCCGAACTTCTCGCTGACCCTGGCCTTCGGGCTGGTGCTGGGCGCGGCGGTGGGCTTGAGCTTCGTCATGGGCTACACCCTGGTGCACGACAAGACCCCCGACGAGACCCGGGGGCGGACCTTCGCGGCCTTCTACACCGGCACGCGGATCTCGCTGTTCGCCTCGCTGGGCATCGCCCCCTTCTTGGCCGGTGCCATCGGCCGGGGCACGCTCATCGTCGGCGACTTGGCGATCACCATGTCGGGCGTGCGCATCACGATGCTGGCCGGCGGCGGCATGGCCCTGCTGTCGGCCGCCGTGGCGGGCCGGGGGATGTACCGGGCGCTGGAGGAGCCCCCGGCGCGGCGTGCGGTCAGCCTGGCGCCCGACGAACAGACCGGGACCCGACCCTCCGGGTTCTTCATCGCCTTCGAGGGTGGTGACGGATCGGGCAAGTCCACGCAGGCCAGGGCGCTGGCGACCGCGTTGGAGGCCGAGGGACATGACATCGTCGTGACTAACGAACCCGGGGGTTCGCCGCTGGCCGAGCGCATCCGCTCGGCGCTGCTCGACCCGGGTGCCGATGGGATCGACGCGCGTACCGAGACGCTGCTGTACGCGGCCGCCCGCGCCGAGCACGTCCAGCAGGTGATCCGCCCGGCGCTGGAGGCCGGCAAGGTGGTCGTCTGCGACCGCTTCGTGGACAGCTCGCTCGCCTACCAGGGCTTCGCCCGGGACCTGGGCCACGACGACGTGCGCGAGATCAACCGCTGGGCCACCGGGGGGCTGTTGCCCGACGCGGTCGTCCTGCTGCACCTGGACCCGGAGGAGGGCCTGCGCCGCGTGGCCGAACGGGCCCGGCGCCGCGCCAAGCAGCCCCGGGGCAGGGCTCGGACGGCGCGGGGACTGGTGCCCGTCGAGCAGAGCGGACCCGACCGGATGGAGACCGAGGACCTGGAGTTCCACCGGCGCGTGGCCGAGGGCTACCTGCAGCTGGCCAGGGACGACCGCGGGCGTTTCATCGTCGTGGACGCCAGCGCCGACGCCGGCACGGTGGCCCGGCAGGTGCGCACGCGGCTGGAGTCCCTGCTGCCGAGGCCCGCCAAGACCAGCCCGGCCCCCGACCAGCCCGAGGCCGCGGGA
>DASZOD010000009.1:0-5608 GCA_035550935.1 Egibacteraceae bacterium
GCCGGCGATCCTAGGGTACGGTGGCCTCGCCGACCGAGACAGGAGGGTGGGCGGGCCGATGCCGGTGTTCCCGAGCCAGTCGTGGATGGAGGACTTCTGCGCCCGCCTGCGCCAGCATCCCCGCACGGCCGAGGCTGCCGGCGTCCTGGACGGGCGCTACCGCTTCGTCGTGGAGCCGTCCGGACCGCTCACCGAGCGCCACGTCTACGACATCGTGGTCCGCCCTGGCGACGACGGCGCCGGCCCCGACGTGGGCTGCGTCGACGACCCCGCCGGCGACGCCCGGCTGACGCTGGCGGCCGACTACGGGCGCTGGGTCCAGCTCATCCGCGGGGAGCTGGACCTGGCGATGGCGGTGATGCTGCGCCGCCTGCGGGTCTCGGGCGACCTGTCGGGGATCATGCGCCACCTGTCCAGCGTCCAGCCGTTGACCGACGCGCTGGGCGCCGTGGACACCCGCTGGCTTGACGAACAGCCCGAGGCCCCGGGCCAGGCCCGATGAGGGTCAGCGTCGTCGGCGTCGGCCACGTCGGCCTGGTCACCGCCGCCTGCATGGCCGACCTGGGCCACGACGTGGTCGGCATGGACGACGACCCTCGCAAGCTCGACGCGCTCGCGGCAGGGGCCGTGCCGTTCGTCGAGCCGGGCCTGCCCGAGCTGGTCGCGAGCGGCGTGGAGGCGGGCCGGCTGCGCTTCGTCGGCGACGCCGCCGAGGCCGTCGCCCACGCCGAGGTGGCGTTCGTCTGCGTGGGCACCCCCCGCCGCGGCGGCGGCCAGCCACGCCCAGCGCCCGGTCGTGGTGGCCGAGAAGTCGACCGTGCCGGTGCGCACCGGGGCGCGGATCCGCCAGGCCCTGCGCCTGGAGTCCCAGGCCCGCGGCGGGGGCCTTCAGCACGAGGTGGTCAGCAACCCCGAGTTCCTGCGGGAGGGCTCGGCGGTGGCCGACACCCTGCGGCCCGACCGGGTGGTGGTAGGCGCCGACTCGGAGCGCGCCCACCTGGTGATGCGCCACCTGTACGCGCCGCTGCTGGCGCGCCATCCCTGCCCCTACGTCGCCACCGACGTGCGCACCGCCGAGCTCATCAAGCACGCCTCGAACGCCTTCCTGGCCACCAAGATCAGCTTCATCAACGCGGTGGCGCGCATCTGCGAGCTCGCCGGCGCCGACGTGCAGACCGTGGCCGACGCCATGGGCCACGACCCGCGCATCGGGCGGGCCTTCCTCAACGCCGGGCTGGGCTACGGCGGGTCGTGCTTCCCCAAGGACACCGAGGCATTCGTGCACATCGCCGCCGAGCTGGGCTACGACTTCGGGCTCCTGCGCGAGACCGACCGCATCAACCGGGAGGCCAAGGCCTGGCCGCTGGCGCAGCTGCGCCGCCTGGTGTGGAACCTCGCCGACAAGCACGTCGCCGTGCTGGGGGTGGCGTTCAAGCCCGGCACCGACGACGTGCGCGACGCGCCGGCGCTGGACGTGATCGGCGGGCTGCTGGCTGAGGGCGCGCGGGTGCGGTTGCACGACCCGGTCGCGCTGGGCCACGTCGCCGACCGCTTCCCCGACGCGCTGTGCTGCGACAAGGCCGAGGACGCGCTGCGCGGTGCCCACGCGGTGGTGGTCTGCACCGAGTGGCCCGAGTACGCCGCCATCACCCCCGAGCGCCTGCGCGAGCTGCTCGAGTACCCGATCGTCGTCGACGCCCGCAACGTGTGGGACCGGGCGGCGCTGGAGTCCGCCGGCCTCACCGTGGCGGCCGTGGGCCGGCCCCTGGCCGAAGGCCTGGACGACTGATCGGGGCGGGTCGGAGGCCGAGTCGAGGCGGAGAACTACCGGTGTCCTGGGCCTCGGCCGGCAGCAGCGTGAGCGCTTCGACGTGGCGGGGGCTCAGGAGCCGGAAGTGGCGCTGGTCCAGAGTCGCGAGCGCCGTCTGTTGCAGGCGTTCCACGACGGGGAGGACCGCCACAGTCCACGAGGCCTAGCGGCACGTCCTGGTAGGTCCGCTGCAGATACTGGACCCGTGCGTAGTCGTCGATCGTGAGGTCCGCGACGTCCAGGGCTCCGGCGACAGCTGACGCAGCCGGTACAGCACCCGGTCCTCGGCAACAATCGTCGTCCGTCTCATGGCAGCATGATGACATACCTCTTGGCACGGGGGGCATCACGGCGCTGGGCGCGGGCGGGTGACCGTCGGCATGGCCTTGGCGCTGGCGCTCCTGGCCGTCGGCGGCGGCGCGCTGGTCAGCGCCGTCAGGAAGGCCGGCCGGGCCCGCTACAACCGCAGCGTGGCCACCGGCGTCAGGCGGCCTGCAGCGCCTCGGCGAAGTCGCGGGCCGCCGCCGCGTCGTAGCCCACCAGCCGGATCTCGGCCACGTCCCCCGGGGACCGCGCCAGCCAGCCCCGGCACGCTGCGGCGATGACCGCGGTGGCCTGCTCCTGCGGGTAGCCGAACACCCCCGCCGAGAGCGCCGGCAGCGCCACCGAGCCCGCGCCGGCGTCGCGGGCCGCGTCCAGCGCCGCGTGGACGGCCTGGCGCAGCAGTCCTTCGTTGTCCTGGTCGTTCCGGTAGCGCGGTCCCACCACATGCACGAGCAGGTCGGTGGGCAGGTCCCCGGCGCTGGTGACCGCAGCCTGGCCGGGTCTTAGTTCGCCGTGCTCGGCCACCCAGGCGTCGGACTCGGACTGCACGGCCGGCCCGCCTGCCTTGGCCAGAGCCGCGGCGACCCCGCCGCCGTGCTGCAGCTGCTCGTTTGCGGCGTTGACCACCGCGCCGACCTGTTGGGCGGTGAGGTCGCCCTCGACCACCACGACCGCCCTGCCCTGGACGTCCCTGCGTGCGACCTCGGTGCCTTCGCGCTCGTCCATAGCTGATCCCACTCTCCGGCGCTCTTCCGAGGTCTATTCGTCAGGCAGACCCCGCAGCGGCGGCACCTGCGCCCCCCGCAGCAGTTCGGCGACGTCCTCGGCCGCCCAGCCGCGCGCGAGCAATTCCCGGGCGATGCGGGCCGGGCCCAGGTGGTGGCCGCAGGCCGGGCAGTAGATGGCCTGCTCACCCGCGGCGGTGAGCTCGACGCCGCAGAAGGGGCAACCCCCGCTGTCGGCGGTGTGGGCCGGCAGCACCGGGGAGCCGGCGTCGGCCAGCCCGTCCAGGTAGCCCTGGGCGTACTCCCAGTCGATGTACTCGTCGGGCTTGGGGTCGTAGGCGGGCTCGTGCACCGGCGTCTCGCCGGATTCCAGCAGTGCCTGGAGGTTGTGCTGGAGCATGTCCCAGCCGTAGTAGTGCTCCTCGCTGCAGTCCTGGCAGAACAGGCTCACGCCCTTGAACCCCTCCGGCTCGAAGGCATGGCGGAACGCAGCCAGGTCGTCGAGGTCCTGGCGCACCCGCGCAGCCTCCCGCCGGTCCAACGGAAGGGGGGCTGACTCCTCGTCGTCGTAGGCGTCGTCGTCGTCGGCCATCGCCGCCAGCGTAACGCCGCTGGTCGGGGAGGCCGAGCGCATTCTCCGGCTGCAGGCGCCGCCGTGCGGAGGGGCACGCCCAGCCGCACGTTAGCCTGTGGCGGTGCGCGGCTTCCTGACCTACGGCCCGGGCATCCCCCGCTACGTCGCCCTGTGGCTGCCGCTGACGCCGTTGCTGGTCGCCGCCCTGCTGGCCCTGCGGGTCCGCCGCGGCGCCGTCGCGGTCGTCGTCGCCTCCACCCTGCCGACCTTCCTGCTGCACAACCCGCCCGGACGCCTTCCGTTCCCGGTCCGCTGGGCGCTGCTGACGGCCCTGCTGGGCGGGCTGGCCTGGTGGGTCGCCGCCCGGGTGCGCGGCGGCGGCCCCGTCGACGGGCCGCGCCCGCCCGTGCGCTGGCCGCTGGTGTTGGCGCTGGGCGTCGTCGCGCTGCTCGTGCGGGTGCCGCTGGCGTGGGTGGATCCGGGCGTCGGCGACTTCGCCCGCTCCAGCGAGACCGCCGCGCGCCAGCTACTCGCCGGCGCCAACCCCTACACGGTGCCCAACGAGCACACCGTCTACGGCATCTACCAGTACCCCGCGGGCAGCCTGTTGGCGCACCTGCCGTTCGTGGCCGTGGCGCCTCGGCGACTGCTGGCAGAACCCTGGGTCGGCGCCCGGGCCGCGCTGTGGGCCACCGAGGCGGCCGCCGTCGCGCTGCTGGCCTGGGCCGGGGCGCGGCTGGGCCACGCCCGGGCCGGGGTCGCCGCCGCCGTCGCCTACGCCCTGGGACCCACCCTGGTGCGCGAGTCCGCCATCGTGGTCGCCAACGACCTGATGCTCGCCCTGGCCGGGACCGCCTCGGCGGTGGCCCTGGCCGCCGGCCGCCCCCTGGCCGCCGGGCTGCTGGCGGGGCTGGCCGTGTCCGTCAAGCCGCCGGCACTGCTGCTCGTCCCCCTGTTGCTGGTCGCGGCCGGCTGGCGCCCCGCCGCGCTCGCCTGCGCGGTCCCCGCCGTCCTGCAGGCGCCGTTCCTGCTGTGGCCGTCGCCGGGGTTGCACGGGCTGGTGGCGATCGCCGAGCCCGCCGCCCGCCCCGATCCCTACGCCACCGTGCAGTACTCGACGTGGTGGCCGCTGTACGCCACGCTCGGACCCACTCGGCCCCTGCTGGGGGTCGTCACCGCGGCCGGGGTGGTGGCCGCCTGCGCCGCCGCCGTGTGGGCGGGTCGCCAGCTGCGGCGCCGCGGCATCACGCTGGCGCGGACCGCGGCCGCCTACGCCCTCCCGCTGCTGGTGGCCTTCCTCGGGGCCAGCGCCCTGCGCACCAACTTCCAGGACTGGTACCTGCCACTGTTCCTGCTGTGCGCCGCCGTGGTCGGCACCACGCCCGGTCCCGCCGCGCCCCGCCACGCCCGGGCGGTGGCCGCCGCCGGGGTCCGGCGGGGCTAGCGCGTGGCCGCTGCGGCCGGGCGGTCGGCCGCGCCCACCGCCCGGCTGGTGACCGGCACCGAGGCTCTGCTCGGCGCTGCGGTCGCCGCCGTGGCCGCCTGGGAGGCCCTGCTGTGGGCCGGGCCGTTCGCCGCCGGCCAGGACGCGGCGCCGGCCTGGTGGTACCTGCCGCCGGCCGCGGTCATGCTGGCGACGCTGCTGGCCGCCTGGCCCCGGCGCGCCCAGCTGCGTCCCGGCGCCGTGGTCGCCCTGTCGGCGCTGCTGTCGGTGGCCTTCCTGGCCGTGCACGCCGCCGTCGGCGGCCCCCGTGACCAGGACATCGTCCGCGTCTACGAGAGCTTCGGCCGGCAGGTGCGCGCCGGCGGCGGCCTCCCCCCCGCCGAGTACCCGCCGCTGGCGCTGCTGGCGTTCGCCGCCGCCGGGGCCCTGGGGCCGGTCCCGGTCGCCCTGCCCCTGCTGTTGCTGCCGCTGCTGCTGGCCGCCTGGTGGGCGCTGGCGCGCCTGCGGCCCGACGGGCCGTGGCTGGCCGCCGTCGCAGCCCTGTGGCCCACCCTCGTGCCCTTCTGGGAGGTCAAGTACGACGCGCTGCCCACGGCCCTGACGGTGCTGGGCCTGGTGGCGGCCCACCGGCGGGCCTGGGGGCCGGCCGGCGTGCTGCTCGGCCTCGGCGCGGCGGCGAAGCTGTATCCCGGCCTCCTCCTGATCCCCTTCGTCTTCGGACGGCTGCGCGA
>DASZOD010000010.1:0-7881 GCA_035550935.1 Egibacteraceae bacterium
CCCCCGACCTGCCCGCCGCCTCCGCCCCCGCATGCCGCGGCGAGCAGCGCGAGGGTCGACAGCAGCAGGATCCAGCGGCTGCGGTGCGAGCGTGTGGGGAGCATGTCGTCCTCCATCCGTGTATTCGGGGTATGCGGCCGGTGACGGCTACAGGCCCTTGGGCCGCAGGGCATCCTCGGCGATGCCGGCCGACCAGTCGATGAGCAGCGCGAGGACCGCGACGAGCACACCGCCGGTCAGGGTGATCGGAAAGCGCCTCTGCACGAGGCCCTGGTTGATGATGTCGCCCAGCCCGCCACCGTTGACGAACGTGGCCAGGGCGGCGGTACCCACGGCGATGACGAGCGCGGTGCGTACCCCCGCCAGGATCACCGGCACCGCCAGGGGCAGCTCGATCCGTGCCAGCACCCCGCGCTTCGTCATGCCCATCCCGCGGCCGGCCTCGATCACCGCCCGGTCGACCTGCTGGAGGCCGACCATGGTGTTGCGCAGCACCGGCAGGAGCCCGTAGGCGACGATGGCGACGACCGCCGTGCGCAGCCCGATGGTCCAGACCAGGGCGAGCAGCGCGATGACGCCGATCGAGGGCACCGACTGGCCGGCATTGGCCAGCCCGATGATCATCGGCGCCACTCGGCGCGCGAACGGGCGGGTCAGCACGATCCCGGCCGGGACGGCCAAAACGACGATGAAGACGGTGACCAGCACGGTGATCTCGACGTGGCGGACAGTGGCGGCGGTCAGCACCGGGGCGGTGAGGAAGCGCCGCTCGATGCTGTCCAGCTCCTGGGCACCGACCCACGCGTACAGCGCGAACAGGGCCAGCGCCAGCAGGCCCGGCAGCAGCAGGTAGCTGGCCGGCGACCGGGCGCGCGGCCGCAGGTCCAGGAACGGCTGGCCGGTGTCGAGGACCTGCTCGACCTCGCGCTCGTCGACCGCGACGGCCACCTACGACGCCACCTCCTCGCGGTCGGCCTTGGTCCGCGCGCGCGCCTCGGCCCGCATCGCCTGGATCGCGGCCATGATCGTCTGCATGTCCACGGTCCCCAGGTAGGCGCCCGCGCCGTCGACGACGATCGCGCAGCCGTAGCTGGACAGCAGCATCTCGTTGAGCGCGCCATGCAGGGTGGTCTGGGGTTGCACGATCGCCTCGGCGGGCGTGCCGACCTCCGCCAGCGGCCGGTCGCTGCGGGTCAGGTCGCGGGCGGTCAGCCAACGTGTGGGGCGCCGGAGGTCGTCCAGGACGAGGACCGCGCTGTGCTCGGAGCGCTCGAGGATGTCCAGGGCGTCCGCCCGCGACATGTCGGCGTCGACGATCGGCCAGCGCGCGAGCTCGATGTCGCGCACCCGGGTCAGGTTGAGGCGCTTGAGCGAGCGCCCGGCGCCGATGAAGTCCTCGACGAAACCGTCGGCCGGCGCCGACAGGATGTTGCCGGGCGTGTCGTACTGGGCGATGACCGAGCGCTGCCGCAGGATGGCGATACGGTCGCCCATCTTGATCGCCTCGTCGATGTCGTGGGTGACGAAGACGATGGTCTTGCGGATCTCGGCCTGCAGGCGCAGGAACTCGTTCTGGAGGCGGTCGCGGGTGATCGGGTCGATGGCGCCGAACGGCTCGTCCATGAGCATGACCGGCGGGTCCGCCGACAGGGCCCGTGCCACGCCGACGCGCTGGCGCTGGCCGCCCGACAGCTCCTTGGGGTAGCGGTGACGGTACTCGGAGGGGTCCATGCCGACGAGCTCCAGCAGCTCGTCGACGCGCGCGCGGACGCGCCGGCCGTCCCAGCCCAGCAGCCTGGGGACCGTGGCGATGTTCGCCGCGATCGTCAGGTGCGGGAACAGCCCGATCTGCTGGATGACGTAGCCCATGCGTCGCCGCAGCCGGTCGGGGTCGGTCCTGGTGACGTCCTCGCCTTGGAGGAAGATGCGACCGGCGGTCGGCTCGATGAGCCGGTTGATGAGCTTCATGGTGGTGGTCTTGCCGCAGCCGGAAGGCCCCACGAGGATGACGATCTCGCCCTCGGGGATGTCCATGGACAGCGCTTCGACCGCGGGCTCGCGCTGGCCGGGGAAGCGCTTGGTGAGCCGCTCCAGGCGGATCATCGGCTCGGTGCCGCCGGCGGCGGTGGGCGTGGCCTCAGTCACGGACGCCCCGCGACGTCGTCAGCTTGCCCAGCAGCAGGTAGGCGCTGTCGAACAGGACGCCAAGCGCGACGATCCCCACCGTCCCCCCGAGCACCAGGTTGAGGGCCGTGGGGCTGCCGAAGCGGGCCAGCCCCCGGAAGATGTCCTTTCCCAGGCCGGGGGCGTTGACGACCGCGGCGATCGCGGCGATGCCCATGAGGATCATCGTCGAGACCCTGATGCCGGTGAGGATCACCGGCCAGGCCAGGGGCAGCTCGATGCGCAGCAGCCGCTGGCGGCGGCCCATGCCCATGCCCTGGGCCGACTCCACCACCGCGGGGTCGACCTCGCGCAGGCCGACGATGGTGTTGCGCACGATCGGCAGCAGCCCGTACAGCGTCAGCCCGACGAGCGCGGGCCGGTTGCCCAGCCCGAAGGGTCCGATCAGCATGGCGAACAGCGCCAGCGACGGGATCGTCAGCAGCACCCCGCAGATGCCCAGCGCGAGCAGGCTGGGGCGCACGGTGCGGTAGGTGGCCACGCCGAGAGCGACGCCGATCACGGTGGCGATGCCGGTGGCAGACAGCACGAGCGCGGCGTGCTCGATCGACAGCTGCAGCAGGTCGTCCCACCTGCCGGCGAGGTAGTCCAGAAAGCCCATCCGCCTCCCAGCGCCAAGGGCACCATGAGCCTAGCGGCTGGGGACGACGCGTGTGCGGCGTGCTGCCGTTGGGAAGATTGTGCATTGTGCGCGGCGTCGTGCGCGCAGTGCAGTCGAACGTATCTGCTCGGGCGCGTCTCGAGCGTCTAGGGGAGCCTGGTAGCAATCTGCGGGATCGTCGCCCATTACCGACAGCCCGATCCCGACGCCGGCGAGCGGATGCTGGCCCGGCTGGTGCACCGGGGTCCCGACGACAGCGGCCGCGTGGCCGTCGGCGACAGCTGGCTGGGGCACCGTCGCCTGTCGATCGTGGACGTGGCCGGAGGCCACCAGCCCCTGTCGACCGCCGACGGCGAGCTGCACCTGGTGGCCAACGGCGAGATCTACAACCACGGCGAGCTGCACGACCGGCTCGGGCACCGCCGTTTCGCCACCGCCTCGGACAACGAGGTCGCGCTGCACCTGTTCGACGAGGAGGGGCCCGACGCCCTGGCCGAGCTGCGCGGCATGTTCGCGCTGTGCGCCGCCGGGGCCGACGGCCGTTTCGTCGCCGCCCGGGACCCGCTCGGCATCAAGCCGCTGTACTGGGCCCGCCGCCACGGGCAGGTTCGGTTCGCCTCCGAGCTGCGCGCCTTCGACGCCGACTGGCGAGGCGACGTCGACAGCTTCCCCCCAGGCCACTACTGGACGCCCCGGTCGGGCCTGGTGCGCTTCGCCGCCGTGCAGCCTCCGCCCGACGGCGGTGACCCGCCCGGCAGCCCCGACGAGGTCCTGGAAACCGTGCGGTCCACCGTCGTCGCCGCCGTGGAGCGTCGGATGATGGGCGACGTGCCGGTGGGGGTGTTCCTGTCGGGTGGCTTGGACAGCAGCATCATCGCCGCGGTCGCGGCCCGCCACGCCCGTCGCGAAGGCAGGCGACTGCAGACCTTCGCGGTCGGCCTGGAGGGCAGCACCGACCTGCCGGCGGCTCGGATGGTGGCGGCCCACCTGGACAGCGAGCACCGCGAGCGCGTCTACACCGCCGACGAACTCGTCGACGCCGTCACCGAGGTCGTCCGCGTGGTCGAGTCCTACGAGCCGTCGCTGGTGCGCAGCGCCGTCCCCAACTACCTGCTGGCCGAGCTGGCCGCCGCCCACGTCAAGGTGGTGCTGACCGGTGAGGGCGCCGACGAGCTGTTCGCCGGCTACGAGTACCTCGAAGGCGTGGACGGTGCCGGGAACCTTCAGCGGGAGCTCGTGCGCACCGTGGAGGGGCTGCACCACCTCAACCTCCAGCGCTGCGACCGGGTCACCATGGCCCACGGGCTGGAGGCCAGGGTCCCGTTCCTCGACCTGGACGTGGTGGCCCTGAGCCTGGGCCTACCGGCACGCTGGAAGCGCCCCGGCCCCGGCAAGATACGCAAGCAGCTGCTGCGGGAGGCGTTCGCCGGCTGGATGCCCGACGAGGTGCTGTGGCGGGGCAAGGAGCAGTTCGGCGACGGCACCGGCGCCACCGCGGTGCTGGGAGAGCGCATGGCCGACAGCGTCACCGACGCCGAGCTGCACGCGGCGCGGGATGACGGCAACGGCGGCCTGCCGCCGCCGCGCAGCCGGGAGGAGCTCGCCTACCAGCGGACGTTCCGCCGCTACCTGGCAGGCGTCCGCGCCGACCGGGTGCTGGGACGCTTCCCCACACACTGAGGACCGGAGGGCGCGCCGGCGCCCGCA
Organism: Egibacteraceae bacterium; assembly: GCA_035550935.1. GTDB lineage: Bacteria > Actinomycetota > Nitriliruptoria > Euzebyales > Egibacteraceae > DASZOD01. The sequence continues at coordinate 4,493 of DASZOD010000010.1, forward strand.
GGCGAGACCTCTCCTGAGGACGACGGGCGCCAGCGCGGCCCCTGAACGTCGTCAGGCGATGTCGCGCAGGAACGGGTTGTCCGCGCGCTCCCGGCCCACGGTGGTCTGCGGTCCGTGCCCCGACAGGACCGCGGTCGGGTCCGGCAGCGGCAGCACGACCCTGCGGATCGACTCGAGGAGCTGGTCCCAGGACCCGCGGGGGAAGTCGGTGCGCCCCACCGAGCCGGCAAAGACGAGGTCGCCCGACAGCATGACCGCGTCGGCGGAGACGCCGTCGGGCTCCAGCAGGAAGACGCAGGAGCCGGGGGTGTGCCCGGGGGTGTGGCGCACCCGAGTGCGCACCCCCGCGCACGACAGCGTCTGGCCGTCGCGCAGGCTCTCCAGCCGGTCGCGGGGGGGCCGCCAGTCCAGCCCGAACTGGTCCCGCAGCGCGCCGGGCGGCAGGTTGCCGAAGCCGGCCGCGGGGTCGTCCCACAGCCAGCGGTCGTCGGGGTGCAGCAGGACCGGCACGTCGAGCTGCTCGGCCAGCTCGGGGGCCGACCAGAGGTGGTCCAGGTGGCCGTGGGTCAGCAGGATCGCCTCGCAGCGGACCCCGCGAGCCTCCAGACGCTCGCGCACCTGCGGCTCGCCGCCCTGTCCGGGGTCGACCACGACGGCCCGACCGAGTTCGACGTCGCCGACGATGTAGCAGTTGGCCTGCCACATCCCCAGCGCGAAGCCTTCCACGTACCTGCTCTCCTTGCCGAGCACGGGAGTCCTTTCCTTGGGGTGGGCGTCGCGGTCGCCGCCGCCGGCGGGGCGGCCGCGCCGCGGCGGGCAAACATTAGTAGAGAAGCCGCGCCGACCTGCCCGGGAGAACCACACGTGTTTGCCATTGTGACGCTGCTGGTCGTCGGCGCGGTGTCGATGCTCATCACCCGCGTCGCCACCGTCGCGCTCACGGTCACCGGGCTGTCCCGCCAGTCGGCGCGCTTCCAGGCCCGCTCGGCGCTGTCCGGGGTGGGGTTCACGACCTCCGAGGCCGAGCACGTCGTCAACCACCCGGTACGCCGGCGGATCGTCATGCTGCTGATGCTGCTGGGCAACGTCGGGATCGTCGCCGCGGTGGCGTCGCTGATGGGGACGTTCATCGGGGCCGCCGGGCCGGGACGGATGGCGTTGCGGGGGATGGTGCTGCTGGCCGGACTGATGGGATTGCTGTGGGCGGCTAAGAGCCGCTGGGTCGACCGGCGCATGTCGGGGGTGATCCGCTGGATGGTGCGGCGGATCACCGACCTGGACGTGCGCGACTACCCGGGCATGCTGCATCTGTCGGGGGACTACGCGGTCGTCGAGATGAAGGTGGAGCAAGGCGACTGGCTCGCCGACCGCACCCTGGCCGAGGTCGACCTGCCCGAGGAGGGGGTGCTGGTCCTGGGCATCGTCCGCGCGGACGGCTCGTACATCGGGGCGCCGACCGGCGCCACGAGGCTGTTCACGGACGACAACCTCCTGCTGTACGGGCGAGCCCCGGTCCTCACCGACCTCGCCGAGCGCCGCGCCGGAGTGGCCGGCGAGGCCGCGCACAGCCAGATGGTCGCCGAGCAGCAGCGCATCGTCCGCAAGCAGGAGGAGCGCGAGCAGGCGGATGGACGCGACGCCGGGCAGGAGGCGTGAGCGGCCGGCAACAGGCCCGGCGCGCCCCCACGTTCCTGGCGCTGGCGGCCGTGGCGCTGCCGTTCGGGATGCTGCTGGCCCGCCTTGTGGCCGAGCCCCCCACCCCGGTGCACCTCAGCGCGGACTTCGCGCTCACCGAGCTGGCGGCCCGTGAGGCGGCCGAGGGCACGCGCCTGCTGGGGCCCTGGTCCCGCTTCGGCTGGAACCATCCCGGCCCGGCGTACTTCTACGTCCTGGCGCCCTTCTACGGGCTCGGCGGGGGGTCGCGAGGGCTGTACGCGGGCGCGCTGGTCGTCAACCTGGCGGCGGCGCTGAGCACCGTGGCGGTCGCCGCCCGACGTGGCGGTCGAGGAGCGGCCATGGCAGCCGCCCTGGTGGTCCTCGCCTTCGCGCACGCGGTCGGCGCGCAGCGGCTGCGCGACCTGTGGAACCCCTTCGTGATCGCCCTTCCCACCTTGCTGTTCGTGGTGCTGTGCGCCGCTGCGCTCACCGGCTCGCGGCTGTCGCTGGGCGCCGCCGCCGTGGTCGGCTCGTTCGTGGCCCACACCCACGTCGGCACCGCGCCGTTCGTCGCGGCCCTGCTGGCGGTGACGGCGGTGGTGCGCTGGCGGTGGGCCACTCGCCGCTCCCGCCGTGAGCCGGCCGCCCCCGTCCGCGGCAAGCTCGCTGCGCTCGCACTGGTGGCGCTACTCGTCGCCGTCTGGAGCCCACCGCTGGTCGAGCAGCTCACGGCACCGTCGGGCAACCTCTCCGAGCTGGCCCGCTTCGCCGTCGCACGCCAGCCAGGACACCCGCTCGGCGAGGCCGCGGCCGGGTGGACGGCGGCCATCACCGTCGTGCCGTTCGGGCTGGCTAGCACCCACGAGCTGCCGGCCGGGACCAGCGTCCCCCGCCTGCTGGGCGTCGCGGCCTGGCTGGCTGCGGCGGTCGCATGCATCGCTGTGGGGCGGGTCCGCGGCAACCGCTTCGCGGTCGCCCTCGGAGGGTCGAGCGTGCTCGGCGCTGCGGTCTGCGGCGTGCTCGTCACCAGGGTGGCCGGGCCGCTGCTGGGCTACGTGCTGTACTGGATGGCGGCCGTGCCGCTGGCCGCCTGGGTGGGTGTCGTGGCGATGCTGGCCGAGCCGGGGCAACCCGGCCGGGTGTCACGCGCGGCAGTGCGAGGGGTGCCGCTGCTGGCCGTGGCGGGGCTGGCTGTCGCCCTGACCGCCTCGGCAGCGCGCGTGGAACCGGTGTCCGAACTGTCCGACGAGCGGGTGGCCACGGTCGTCGACCTCGTCGACCGACGGGTCGATCTCAGCGACGGCGGGCAGGTGGTGGTCGGCATCGCCACCCACGGCCACGGGATATGGATCCTCATGGCGGGAGTGGTCAACGAGCTCGACCGTCGCGGCGCGGACGTCTCGGTGAGTCGGTGGCTGGACCGCTACAGCGAGCGTTTTCGACCCTCCGGTGGCGAGGAGCTGGAGGTGCTGCTGGGCCGGGTCGGTGCCGTGGATCCAGACCTAACTGTCGGCGCCCGATGGGTCGGGCGAGCGGGCAACACAGAGGTGTTCTTCCGGTAGCCGGGGATTTGTCTTTCTCGTGTCGCGACTAGGTGTGAGGGACACGTATTGAGCGCCCGGCCTCCAAGGTCGTATGGTCCCCCGCCTGGAGCACGGCGCAACTCCAACGGCGGGGCGTCACAGGGGGGCACCCATGGTTGGTAAGAGCAGCGGTTGGTGGCGGCGGGGGCG
>DASZOD010000011.1:0-6786 GCA_035550935.1 Egibacteraceae bacterium
CCGGTCAGCGTCGTCGCGGGCACCGACCAGCCCGAGGCCGCCCGCCGCCCAGGTCGTCGAAGTCATAGGCGGGCACCTGCAGGGTCTCCAGCGCCGGCAGGTCAGCGGCCGGCGCCACCCCCGCAGCCAGGGGGTACTCGAAGGTCTCCGCGGCGAAGTAGCGCTGAGCGTCGGCTGACAGCAGGTACTCGACGAAGCGGCGGGCGGCCTCGGGCTGGTCGGTGCCCGCGACGACGCTGACCGGCGACGGGATCACCAGCGCCCCGATGTCGCCGCCCGAGAACACGTGGTTGCGGCTGGGCCGTGCCGGGTCCTCCTGCAGGAACCGGTGGTTGTAGTAGTGGTTGGCCAGACCCATCGGCACCTCGCCGCGCCCGACCGCCTCGACGATCGCGTTGTTGTTCGGGTAGGTCGGCGAGTCGTTGTCGGCCATCGCTCGCAGCCAGCGCGCCGCCGGGTCGTCGCCGTGCAGCTGGCGCATGGCGGTGACGAAGTCCTGGAACGACCCGTTGTCGGGGGCCAGCGCCACCTTCCCGGCGTAGCGGGGGTCGGTGAGGTCGAGCACCGAGGCGGGCAGCTGCGTCTCGGAGACGAGGTCGCGGTTGTACACCAGCACCCGCTGGCGTCCGGTCACCCCCACCCAGCCCCCCGCACGGTTGCGGAACCGCGGGTCCACGCGCGCCAGCACCTCTGCCGGCAGCGGGGCCAGTCGCTCCTGGCCGGCCAGGAAGCCGGTCGCGCCGGGGCTCTGGGAGTAGAAGACGTCCGCGGGGGTGCGCGCGCCCTCGGCGTCGATCAGCAGCGCCAGCTCGGCAGAGTCGCCGTACTTGACGTCGATGGGCACGCCGGTCTCGTCATGGAAGCGCTCCAGCAGGGGCCCGACCAGGTTCTCCGTGCGCCCCGAGTAGATCGTCAGCGCCTCGCGCTGCCCGCCACCCTGGGCCAGCGCGATGGCGGCGGCCAGCCCCAGGGCGACGACGAGGGCGGCCACGAGTGCGAACCTGCGAGTCGGCATGGGTGGTCCTCCGTCGGGTCGGCGCACCGGACCGACTGTGTAAGGTAAGCCTTACTACAGGCGGGGTTCAAGTGGGGCCCGACCCCGGCGCGGGGCCGGACTCAGTGGCCACGCAGCGGGCCAGCCCGGCCGTCGGCGTGGTCGTGGACGAAGTCCTCGACCCGGGCCAGGTCCAGGCCCCGGCAACGCTGCAGGACCCCCCATGCGGTCATCGCGACCTCGCCGGGGGCCAGCTTGTCGTAAGAGGTCACGGCGGCTCTGCCCGGGAAGCGGCTGCGCACGAGTCGCTCCAGGGCGGTCAGCTGCGCCGCGGGCAGGTCGTGGTGGCTGATCACCACGCCGCCGGCCTCGAGCACGCCGACCTGCTGCGGCTCGCTGAGCGGACGGTCGGCCGGTCGGGTGGCGATGTCGTCCGGTGCCGAGACATGCCAGCCGGAGGTGGGCGGGATGGAGGAGTAGGGCACCGGAGGCTCCTGGCCGCCGACCAGGTGGCCGCCGCCTTGGAGGGGCGGGTGCTTCACCGGCCCGCAGAGGTCCGCCGGGGCGGCCCCCGGTCCGGCGCAGGCGGCGATGGCGTACAGCGCGGCGACCGCCAGGGACACCTTGGCGTTCACGAGCCGTCGGGGCGCTCTTCGGGACGGTCTTGGCCGGGTCCGCGCGGTCGGCGCCGCTGACCAAGCCAGCGCAACAGCAGGATCAGCAGCAGCGGAGCGAGAACGTAGAGGCTCTCCTCTCCGGCGTGGGCGAGGATGGTTCCCATTGGTCAGACTCCCACGAGCAGAGCGATGCCAGCGATGGTGTAGGCGACCATCGCCGCCAGCAGCGGGTACTGGGAGCGGTTCTGGTCACGGCCGGCGAACAGCGTCACCGCCCGGTCGTGGGCGGCGACCACGCCGGCGACGTGGCCCAGCACGATCGCGGCGACCTGCACCAGGGCGATGGTCTGGGGCGACACCAGCCGGTAGTCGATCTGCCAGCCGGCAGTGCCGAACAGGTCCCAGCCGCGGGCCAGGGGATCAGAGGCGAGGATGTAGCCGGCCTGGCCCTGGAACACGAACAACGAGAAGTAGTGGGCGACCGTGTAGCCCACCGCGATCGGCACCAGCGAGTGAGCGAAGCGGCGCGTCAGCGGCCAGGCGCTGGTGGAGGCGCCGGTGACGCGCCCGGCCAGCCACGTGGCCGCCGCGTAAGTGGCCGCGACCAGGCCGACCGCGGCGGCCAGCCCGGCTGTGCCGGCGAGCAGCAGTGCGCCGGCGCCCTGTCTGGCAATGAGGCCTTCCCACAACGTGGTGCGGGTCAGCCCGTCGAAGACGGTGGAGCCCAGCAACACGCAGATCACCGCGACCAGGCTGGCGTCGGCCTCGATGGTGGCCAGCCCGGCCAGGGGGTTGCGCAGCGCCAGGCGGCCGTCGGGCCGTCGCCCCAGCGGCGACAGGTGCGCCAGCAGGGTCGCGTACACCTCGAACGACTCGCCCCGCCGGTACCACGCCTGACCGAACCGCGCCGCCGCCGCCAGGTGCACCAGGGTGTAGACGACCACGAACAGCGCGACGGTGAACGGCCGAGCGGCATGGGGGTACACCAGCTCCAGCCACACGAACACGGCCAGCCCCGCCGCGGCCGGCCAGTAGCTCAGCCGCGGCGGCAACGGGGCGGTCCCCAGCCCGTGGGGATCGCCGACCAGCCGTTCGATGCCGGTCGTGAGGGTCCGCAGCGGGCTGGCCGCGCGCCAGACCGGACCCAGCAGCAGCGACACGGGAACGAGCCCGACCCACAGCCACACGTACAGCCATGTGGCAGCGGGATTGTTGGCCGCCGACTGGTCACCCAGGACCGCCGTGCCCAGCAGCACCGCCCAGGCGGCCACGCCGACCGCGCGCAGCGCTGCCCGGGTCGTCCGCGCGTCGGCCAGGCGCTGCAGCGGGGTGGGCAGCACCTTGCCGCCTGCCCGCGCCGCCAGGCGCGGGGTCGGCCACAGGGCGCCCAACGCCACGAACGACACCACCACCGCCGCGGCGCCGCCATACAGCGCCAACCACAGCGGGACCGGAAGGTCTGACCGGCCGCCCAGACCGTGAGCCAGGACCGTCATCACTGCACCCGCAGTTCGACCAGTCGCAACCCGGCCTGCTCCAGCTCGACCTCGAACACGCCGGGGATGTCGGCGCTGAAGCTGACCACGGCCGGCTGACCCGGCCTGACCGGGGCGTGTCGTTCGTAGCCGTGCACGTGCACGTCGTCGGCGACATCGGCCACGACCTCCAGGCGCACCGTCGTGTCCAGCGCCACGTCCACCCGCTGGCTGGACGTCTGCACCTGGCCGCCGGTCACACGCACCTGCACGAGCGTCACAGGACTCTGCGGCTGCCCAGGCGACGAGTCGCCTGCGGCAGTGTCCGTGGCCGCCTCCGGGGCGGTCGGGCGCGTGGCTGACGCGTCAGCAGTCGGCGTCGTCGCCGCCCGCTCGCCGCGGTCTCCAGCACACGCTGCCAGCAGCACCCCGGCCGCCAGCGGCAGCGCGCACCAGCGCAGGAACGCAGGGCAGGAATCAGGCATGATCGCCCCTTCGGGTCCGATCTGACCGTGGCGCTTCTGGAGCAGGCCCGGCTCCACAGCGCGGGCGCCCCAGGCAGGGCGCTAGCAGCAGATCAGGGCGCTGGGCGGCGCGCGCGGTCGTTGCGATCGGCCACAGGGCGACGACGTCAGGACGGGCACATCCGCCGCTCCCCACGGGCCCGACGCAGCAGCGGGGGCGGCGACAGGCTGCCGTCGCGGCATGAAGGCGGCCGCCAGTCGCGGCGCGCAGCGCACACCGGCGGCCAACCACCAGGCCGTCGCGGCCTGCGCGGCCAGGCCCAGCCAGAACGCCGGGTCTGCGGTCAGGGTCTGAGCATGTCCGACCGAGGCCAGCCGCTCGGCGGCTTCCAGTCCCACAAAGGCCAGCGCCTGAGCGACGAGCAGCGGACCGGGGTCAACCCTGGTGACGCGCCCACGGCGTTGGGACAGCGAGGCCTGCAGCAACAGGCCGGCGGCGAGCGCGAGGGCGCCGAGCATGAACAGTCGGAAGTGCCCGTGGCCGCTCAGTGCGCGGTAGCGAGCGTGGGCATCGGGATAGGCGAGCAGGTAGCCGCTGGCATGACCCAGTGCCACGCCGGCTGGCACCAGCACCAGCGTCGCCAGCCACCGCATCCGCACGCTGAGACTGTAGCCGAGCGGCTCAGCGCCGGCCGCAGCCTGACCTCGGGTCGTCCCCGCGCCAGGACCTCGACCTTGATCACCTTAGGGTCACCAAAGTAAGGTTAGGCATCCCTCACAGACAGCGGGCGCGACTCGGGCCCGCGGCGAGGCGGAGATCGCATCCGCCGAGCCCAGAAGGAGGATGCCATGACGTCCCGCGGGCGACGCTGCCGGCACCTGTTCTGCAGCTTGCTGCTGCTGGCGGCTGCCTGCGGCGAGCAGCAGGCCCAGCGGGCCGGTTCGGGCCCAGCGCAGGCGCAGACCAGCCCGGCCGGGAAGACCGAGGCCGCCTGCCAGCCCGCCGGTGACCCGCAGAAGGCCGACACCGTCGTCGAGGTCACGCTGCGGGAGTGGGCGATCGAGCCCGAGCCGGTCCGGGCGCCCGCCGGCAGGATCGCCTTCATCGCCCACAACCGCGGCGGCGAAGCCCACGAGCTGTTGCTGGTCCGGGGCGGCGACCCCGCGGCGTTGCCGCTCGACGAGGCCGGTGCCGTCGACGAGGAGGCCTTGGGGCCAGGCACTGTCGTCGGCGAGATCGAGGAGTTCCCCGGCGGGGTCACCTGTGAGGGGGCGTTCGCGCTGGAAGCCGGCGACTACGTCCTGGTGTGCAACGTGGTCGAGACCGAACCCGACGGCAGCACCGAGAGCCACTACGCCATGGGCATGGCCACAACGTTCACCGTCACCGACTGAAGAGGCCACTCATGCCGAAGGACCGCGCGGTGCCCGCCGAAGCTCGGGCTGAGGCGCTGGGTGACCGCATCGGCGAACCGACGGTGTCGGTGGTGCGCTTCATGCCCGACCAGACGCGGCTGTATCAGAAGGCCTCGTTCATCGGCACGATCCTGCAGGATGTGGGCCTGCCCCGTTCTTCCTCCCAGGACGTCGACGAGTTCGCGCTGGAGATCGGTCCCGAGCAGGTCGAGCTGGCCGACGCCGACGTGGTTTTCTTCACCGCCTACGGGCCCGAGGCAGACACCACCCAGTCGCAGGTCACCTCCACGCCGCTGTGGTCCAACCTCGGGGCGGTGCGCGGCGGACGGATCTACGCGGTACCCGACGACTACTGGATGTTGGGCATCGGGATCCAGGCGGCCAACCTGGTGCTCGACGACCTGGAGCGGCTGCTCGCCGACGGGGCCCTGCCGCGGGGGCGCAGCGGCAGCTCCTCCGCAGGGCGGACAGGACCGGCCGGCCGCGGCAACCCATCCGGCGATCCCAAACCACGGCCAGCACCCCGTGGCCGCAGCAGGGGCGACGAGGGAGCCCAGGCGTGACGACCTCACCCGGCGTCCGCGAGCGCTTCGCCGACCTTCACGGGCGGGCCTGCTCGAGGCTGTCGGTCGACCACGGCGAGCCGCTGCACGCCCACGCGCCACCCGCGGGGCGCGCCTGGCTCCTGCTGGAGGACCCCGGGCCGTGGGGTAGTCAGCCGGCCGCGCGCAACCGCCGGGTCCCGGGGCCGGTGCGTGCCGCCGCGGCCGCCCTGGGCATCCGCCTGCTGCTGATCCGCCGCCACCGGGGCGGGGAGGTGCCCGACGCCCGGACCTGTTTCCTGTCGTGGACGGGCCCCGGCGACCCCTGGTTGCGGCAGGCGGCGCTCGCCGAACTCGATCAGGTCCGCCAGGCCGACCTCGACGCGTTGGCAGCCGGCCACGCGAGCGGCTTCGGCGAGCCGGTGGTCGGGCCGCTAGTGCTGGCGTGCACCCACGGCAAGGTCGATGCCTGCTGCGCGCGCTACGGGCGGGTCACCGCCGCGGCGCTGGCCGGCGCCTTCGGCGAGCGGGTGTGGGAATGCAGCCACGTGGGGGGCTGCCGGTTCGCGGCCAACCTGCTGTGCCTGCCCCACGGGCTGCTGTTTGGCCGCGCCGCCCCCGAGGCGGCGGTCGCGCTCGCCGCCGGCTACGCGGCAGGGCGGATCGACCTCGAGCACTACCGTGGCCGCTGCGGAACGCACCAGGCCGTGCAGGCCGCCGACTGGTTCGTCCGCCGTCAGGAGGGCCTGGTCGGCATCAACGACCTGACCGGCCACGGCTACCGGCCCCTGCCCGGCGGCGCCCGGCGCGTCGAGCTGACCAGCGCGACCCACCGCTACCTGGTCGACGTCCGGCTCGAGCCGCACGGAGCGCTGCGCCCGCACGGCTGCGGCAGCGACGAGACCTGGACGCCGCAGGCCTACGGCCTGCTGTCCCTGACCCGCACCGCGCTGGGCCGCAGCGACTGACCGACGGAGCGACCCATGACCGCAACGACCGCCCCGAGGCCGGTGGGCCTGGTCGTCCTGGCCGCCCTGGTGGCGGTGCTGGCCGGCTGCGCCGCGAGCGGCCGCGCTCCTGCCGGCAGGGCGACCGCCGGCAGCCCGCCGCCCGACGCCGCCGATCACCGCACGGTCGTCGACGCCTCCGGCGAGCAGGTCGAGGTTCCGGCCGACCCACAGCGCATCGTCGTGCTCAACCAGTACGCGCCACTGGACGCGCTGCTCGCGCTGGGGGTAAAGCCGGTGGGGTCCAGCGGGGACCCGGCCGCCGACTATC
>DASZOD010000012.1:0-10483 GCA_035550935.1 Egibacteraceae bacterium
CTCGAACTGGCCCATGTTCTGGGTGTTGATGCGGAAGTAGGCCTGGAGGGGGATGTCGACCTTGACGCCCTCGGGTATCCAGATGAACGAGCCCCCCGACCACACCGCGGTGTTGAGCGCCGCGAACTTGTTGTCGTTGGCCGGGATGACCTTGGTGAAGTGCTCGCGGAACAGGTCCTCGTGCTGCCTCAGCGCGGTGTCGGTGTCCAGGAACAACACGCCCTGCGCCTCAAGATCCTCGCGAACCTTGTGGTACACCACCTCGGACTCGTACTGGGCGGCGACGCCGGCGATCAGCCGTTGCTTCTCGGCCTCGGGGATGCCCAGCTTGTCGTAGGTGTTCTTGATCTCGGCGGGCAACTCGTCCCAGGAGCCGGCCTGCTTCTCGGTGGAGCGCACGAAGTAGAAGATGTTGTCGAAGTCGATGCCTCCCAGGTCCCCACCCCAGTTGGGCATCGGCCGGCGCACGAAGTGCCGGTAGGCCTTCAGCCGCAGGTCACGCATCCACCTGGGCTCGCCCTTGAGGGCCGAGATCTCCTCGACCACCTCGGTCGACAGGCCTCTCTTCGGCTCGAAGACGGGCTTGGACTCGTCGTGCCACCCGTACTTGTAGGTGCCGAGCTCGAGGTCTTCAGCGCGCGTCGCCATGGTGGGCTCCTGGGTTCGGGGAGGAAGTCGAGGTCGTCTTCTCGGTGATGTTGCAGATGCACTCGCTGGCGCCGCCGGCGATCGTCTGGCGCCGGGAGACCTTCGCGCCGAGCAGGCGCTGGAACAGCGCCGCCTCGTACGCGCAGACCTCCGGGTGCTGCCGGGCGACCTCGCGGATCGCGCAGTGCTGCTGCTGCAGTTGGAGGACGGTGGCGCCGTCAGGGGCGGTGACCGGCGTGACCGTGGACAGGAAGCCGTCGTCGCTCAGCAGGTGCGCGAGCTGCGCGACCTGCTCCTGGTGGCTGCTGGGCCCCGCGGCGGCCATCGCCTCGCCGTAGCGCCTGGCCTGCTGCTCCTGGCGCCAGCGCAGGAACTGTAGCAGCGCCGAGCGGCCGTACTCGCGCTGGAGGAAGTCCATCAACTCGCTGGCGAACTCCGCCGAGCGGTCCGGGAACAGGCGCCGGGCGCGGTCGGTGAGCCCGTAGCGCGCCCCCGGGCGCCCGGGACCGTCGCGGCGCACCGTCTCGGCGTCGACCAGCCCGTCGCGCTCGAGCACCTGAAGGTGCCGGCGTACCGCCACCTCCGAGATCTCCAGCTGCTCGGCGAGCTCCGCCACCGACCGGGTCTGGGCGCGCAGCAAATCGACGACCTTGCCCCGGGTGTCCCCGAGCAGGTCGACCAGCGTGCTGTCGGACCCACCTCTCACACAAATAGTTATACCAGATGTTGAGAAATTGACACCCCCTGCCAGGCCGGGGTCCGGCGGCCCGGCGGGCTCAGGGGCCGAAGCTGTCCTCGACCTGCATGAGCAGCCGCGCCCTGGCCAGCTCCGCGCGGCGCAGCTGCGCCCGCTGCTCGGGGCTGCGGGCGCTGAGGTCGCACACGATCAGGAGCAGGTCGTCGGGCTCAAAAGGCTTGATCACGTAGGCATCGGCCCCCGCCAGGAACGCGCGGACGTGGTCGGTCTCGCTCGCCTTGGCGGTCAGCATGACGACCGGCAGGGTGCGCAGGCGCTCGTCGTGGCGCACGAGCTCGACGACCTGGAAGCCGTCCAGCGTCGGCATCATGACGTCCAGCACGAGCACGTCGACCGTGGTGGAGGACAGGAGCGCGAGGGCCTCGCGCCCGTCGCGGGCCTCAAGCACCTCCATCCCGGCCAGCGCTGCCACCACCACCAGCCGCACCTCGTCCTGGTCGTCGGCCACGAGCACGCGCATCCGGCCATCCCTCCGACATGGCCTCGCCCGTTGCCGCGCGCGGGTTGGGCCGCAGGCCTCTTCAGACCGGATGTATCGGTACAGCCCGAGCAGGGCTTGAGCGCACGGCGACAGGTCAGGCGTCGACGATGAGCACGCCGTCGTCGAGGGCGACGTCGTTCCACAACCGCATGTGGCGCAGCTCGTTGCGCTGGCCCACCACCGCGTTCGCGCCCACGATGGCGTCCTGCAGGACGACGTCGTCGCCGATGCGGGCGCCGGCGCAGACGATCGACTCCACGATCTCGGCGCCCCTGCCCACCTCGACATCGTCGAACAGCACGCAGCTCTCCAACTCGGCGCCGCTGCGCACGGTGACGTTGCGTCCGAGCACGGTGCGCCCGAACAGCTGCGCGCCGTCCTCCAGCGTGACCCCGTCGCCGAGCACCGCCGGGCGGATGACGCTCACGCCGTCGCGCTTGACGCCCTCGCCCTCCCAGAGGCCGTCCTCGGTGTGCTCCCCGGCGGGCGTCCAGTCGATCCGGCCCTCCAGCACATGGCGGTTGGCGTCCAGGTAGAGACGGGGACGGCCGCTGTCGAGCCAGTAGCCGCCGTCGAACAGCCCGAACACCGGCTCGCGCTCCTTGACCAGGCTCGGCAGCAGCCCCTGCTCGAAGGAGAAGAACGTGTCGGGCGGGATGCGCTGGAGCAGCTTGGGCTCCAGCATGAGGATGCCGGCGTTGATCAGGTGGGAGTCGGTCTCCTCGGGCGCCGGCTTTTCCAGGAAGCGTTCCACGCGCAGGTCGGCGTCGAGCTCCAGGACCCCGAACTGGGACACGTCGCGCACCGAGGTCAGCCAGAGCGTCAGCAGGGCCTCGCGGTCGCGGTGCAGCTCCAGCAGCGCGTCCAGGTCGGGATTGGCCACGACGTCGCCGTTCATCCAGAACAGCGGGCGGTCGTCGAAGGCACCGCTGTCGGCGCACCAGCGCAGCGCCCCGCCGGTGCCCAGCGCCGCCGGCTCGGTGATGAGCTGCAGGCTGATGTCCAGCTTCTCGGCCTCCACTTCGATCTTCTCGAAGCGCTCGGCCCCGTGGCCCAGCGCCAGGGTGACGTCGCGCACGCCGCAGGCAGCCAGGTGCCGCAACTGGTGCAGCACGAGCGGCCGGTTGGCGATGGGCACCAGCGGCTTGGGCAGGTCGACGGTGACCGGGCGCAGACGGGTGCCCTTGCCTCCCGCCAGGATCACGGCTTGGACGTCACTCAAGGATTGGCCTTTGGCCTCAGGCTGCGGGTCTGCCGCGTACGTTCTTCGCCGCCGGCAGCGGACGACAAACCCCCGCCGGGCCGGGAAGCCCATACCGGCCCGGCCCGCGGGCGGTGGGCAGCGCCGGACTAGTGCGGGACGACCATTTCCTCGCGGCACGGTCGCGGCACTGAAGATCGAGTGCGGAACGTCCGAATTACTGTTCGTAGTTTTCCGCACGACCCTAGGACCCTCCATGGCACACTCCGAGGCCGACGCGGTCGCACCGCCGATCCAACGACGCCTCGCCAGCGTGGTGGCGATGTTCGCCCTGCTGGCCAGCCTGGTCACCGTGGGGCTCCCGCAGGCCGATTGGCGGACCTACCTGTTGCCCGCGGACGCCCCGGTGCCAACGGGGGCCAGGGTGCTGCGGGCGCTGCCCCTCGTCGACGGCGTGGTCGTGTCCGCCCCCACGGTCCTGCCCGGCGCGGTGTCCCTGGCCGAGCCACTGCACTGGCGCTCACTGGCCCCGCAGCCCGACACGTCCGGGGTTCGCCTCGACAGCGGCGTCGCCACGACCCGCGCCGACCAGGCCTGGCCCACCACGCGCGGGGAACGCGCAGTGGTCGCGCTCATCGACACCGGCGTGGCCCCGCTGCCGGTCCTCGACGGCGCGGTCGCCGGCGAGATCGACTTCAGCGGCACCGGGGGCGGCGACCCGTTCGGGCACGGCACCTTCCTGGCCTCGCTGATCGCCGCCCGGGGGCCGCTGGCTCCCGGCGTCGCACCGGGTACCGGCATCCTGTCGCTGAAGGTCGGCGGCCCTGACGGCGGCACCAGCCTGGGCGCCGTGCTCGCAGCACTGCAGTGGCTGCAGGGCCCCGGGCGCGCCGGCGGCATCCGGGTGGCGGCCCTCGCCCTGGGCGTCGACCCCGACTCGGACGCGGCTGCGGTCCTGGATCGTGCCGTCGAGCGCCTGGCCCGCGACGGGATCCTCGTCGTGGTCGCGGCCGGCAACGACGGGCCGGGCGCCCTCGGCTCCCCGGCGACCGCGCCGGGCGGTTTCTCGCTCGGAGCGGTCGACGACCAGTCCACCCCGGACCGCAGCGACGACGTCGTGGCCGGCTTCAGCGCCACCGGCAGCGACCGTGCCGGCGCCCCCCAGCCGGACGCGGCGGCCTCCGGCGTCAACATCGTCGCCTGGATGCCCCAGGACGCGCTCATCGCTCGCACCTACCCGCAGGCGTCGCTGGGCGACGGGCTGTTCCGGGGCAGCGGCACCTCGATGTCAACCGCGCTGGCGGCCGGCGTGGCGGCCCTGGCGTCGTCGGCCCGGCCCGACCTCGACGGCGCCGCGCTGGACGCCGCGCTGCGCGCCGGCGGGGCCAACCTTGACGCCCCCGCCGCGGTGGCGGCGGCGCTGGCCGCCCCGCCCGGCCACGGCCCGCAGGGCAACGCCCCCCATGGGTCCAGTGAGGGCAACCGTCGAGGCGACGCCGGGAACGACGACCAGGGCGCTGCCTCGCCGGAGGCCGTGCACTGGCGCGCCGTGCACTGGCGCGCGGTGCACTGGCGCGCGGTCAGCTGGCGCGGCGACCACTGGGGCGACCCCGACTGGGAGCTCGGCAACTGGAGCGCCGTGCACTGGCGCGCGGTGAGCTGGCGCGGCCACTGGGCCGGCGAGCCGGTGGCCGCCGACAGTTTCGAGGCGGTCTCCTGGCGGGCCCTGCAATGGCGCTGAGGTCACCCCGGTGAGCCGCGACAGACCGCCGAGCGCCGGCAAGGCCCATTCCGGGCGGACGGCGCGCCTGCTCATCGTCGCGATCACGGCGCTGGCGGCCGCGTCGGCGCTGACCACCATCCTCCTGGACCCGCGCGGGCCCAACCTCGTGCGGGTGGCGGCCCTCATCGCCGGCATGGTGGGCGGGGAGGCCTTCCAGTTCTACCTTCCGTACCGCCGTGGCGGGCAGGCGCGGTTCACGCTCAGCGACACCGCGCTGACCGCCGGCCTGCTGCTGGCGCCGTCGACCGAGATCGTGATGGCCGCCGCGGCGACCATGGTGGGCTGGCAGCTGGTGGAGCGAGTGCCGCGGCTGAAGCTGTGGTTCAACACCTGCCAGTACGTCGCCGCGGCGGCGTCGGCGGCGCTGGTGGTCCAGGCCGTCGCTCCCCGCCCCGGTCCCGTGACCCCCGCGACCTTCGCCGTGGTGGCGCTGGGACTGGCGGTGTTCCTGCTGGTCAACACGGTCAGCGTGGCCGGCATCATCGCTGCGACCGGCGGTGATCCCCTCAAGACCACCGTCGGGCGCCTCGCGTCCACCGCCACCGTCGTGGCGGCCGGCAACGCCTGCCTGGGGTTGGTCGGGGTGCTGCTGGCCCGCTCGCAGCCCTGGGCCCTGCCGGCGCTGTGCGCCCCGCTGCTGGCGCTGTACACCGCCTCCCGCCAGGAGGTCGGCGCCAAGATCGCACGCGAGCGGTCAGGCGCCTTCGTGGACACCGAGCAGGCGCTGTCCGAGGCAGGCCACCCCGACGCGGTGTCGGAGGCCCTGGTCGCGGGGGTCAGAGGGATCCTCGGCTGGTCTGCGGCGATCTGGCGGGAGGGCCGGTGGGCGACCCCGGTCCCCGACGCCAGCAGCAGGTGCCCGCTGCAGGCCGGCCTGCCCCACACGGTCGTCAGCGACGGCGCGACCTTCGGGCCCAGCGTGGACGGGCCGGTGGCGGCGGTGGGCGTCGGTGGCGGCGTGCTCGTAGCCTGGTCTGGAGAGCTGCGCCTGGAGGCCGACGGCCTGGAGTGGCTGGAGCGCCTCGGGCGCTCGGGCCGCACGAGCTACGCGCGGGCGACCGCCAGCCTCGCGCTGCACAACGAACAAGCGACCTTGCGCGCGGTCGTCGACGGGACCGGCGACGGGATCCTGGTGCTGGACGGCGACGGCGTCGTGCGGCTGTGCAACCCGGCGATGGAGCAGCTGGGGGCCATGGCGGCGGACGAGGCGGTAGGCAGGCCGGCGGCCGAGGTGCTCGGCGAGGGGCCCTGGGAGCGCGAGGGGGTCCACGACGTCAGCCGGGACCATGACCGCGTGTGGCGCCTTTCGGTCGACAGCGTCCGCGACGGCCGCGACGGGCGCAGCCTACGCGTCCTCGTCGTCCACGACGTCAGCGCCGAGCGGCGCGTCGCGCGGATGAAGGACGACATGCTGGCGGTCGTGTCCCACGAGCTGCGCACGCCCCTGACCCCGATCAAGGCGAGCGCGAAGCTGCTCCGCAGCCGTTGGGACCGGCTCGCCGAGGACCAGCGACAGGAACTGCTCGACCAGATCGGACGCAGCACCGAGCACCTGGCCCGGCTGGTCGAGGACCTGCTGCTCGTCGGGCGGCTGTCGGCCGGGTCGGGGACCGCGCCAGCGGTGGACCTGGCGCCGGTCGACCTGGCGGCGCTGCTGACCGACGTCGTCCGGCAGCTGGCGCTGGCACGGGCCGCGCACGAGGTCACGCTCACCGCGCCGCCGTCGCTGATGTGGGTCAGCGACCCGCCGCGCCTGCGCCAGATCGTCGACAACCTGGTCGACAACGCCTGCAAGTTCTCCCCGTCCGGCTCCCGGGTGGACGTGACCCTGGAGGAGCGGGACGGCTGGGCGGTGCTGCGGGTCACCGACTTCGGCCGCGGTATCCACGCCGACGACGTCGAGCGCATCTTCGAGCGCTTCGAGCGGGTGGAGGACCCGTTGCACATGACGACGTCGGGGGCGGGTCTGGGCCTGTACATCGTGCGCGCTCTGGTCAACGCGCTGCAGGGGACCATCCGGGTGGACAGCATCCTGGGCGCCGGCACCACCGTGACGGTGGCGCTGCCGCTGCCGGGGCTACCCGGCTGCGGCACCGGCGCGGACATCCCGGCCCGTCAGGACGGACGCGCCGAGCCGCACTGACTGGCGTCGGCCGGCGGCGACGCCGCCGGCTACTGGCGGGCGCGCCTGCGTCGGCGCACCTCGCCCTGGATCATGTCGGACTGGTGCATGAACTTGCGCAGCCGCTGGTTGAACTCCTTGTCCGGCTTGGTGCTGCGCCGCTGCGACTCCTCTTCCCACGACGGGTCCGCCCGCTTGATCGACAGGTCGATGCGCCCGTCGTCCTTGATGCCGATCACCTTCACCGTGACGGCCTGACCCTCGGTGAGGTAGGCGTGGATGTTCTCGACGAAGTCGCGATGCACCTCGCTGATGTGCACGAGGCCGGTGACGCCGGGCTCCAGCTCGACGAACGCTCCGAAGTCGTGCAGCCGGACGACCTTGCCTGTAACGATGTTGCCTGGTTGTACGGACACCATGCTCCTCTCGCGGCAGCTGCCGCTCGCTTGACGTGGATGGACCCTAAAGGCTACCAGCCCGGGATCCCGGCAGGCCGGGTCGTCCGACCGCGCCGGGCGCCCTGAGGCCGGCGCTGAGCTTCCCCGAACATGTGGGGTTCAATGGACGCCCAGCGTCGGCGCAGCCGAGGAGCGACAGGTGAAGGCGGTGGCGGTCACGGACCCGGGTGGGCCCAAGGTCCTTGCGCTCGTCGACCGGCCCGACCCCGAGCCCGGCCCCGACGAGCTGCTCGTGCGGGTGCGTGCGACCGCGCTGAACCGCGCGGACGTGCTCCAGCGTCAAGGGGCATACCCCCCGCCGCCGGGCACCACGGACATCCTGGGTCTGGAGATGGCCGGTGAGGTCGTCGGAGTGGGCGAGGCCGTCCGGGGGTGGCGGCTCGGCGAGCGGGTCTGCGCGCTGCTGCCCGGCGGCGGTTACGCCCAGCTGGCGGTCGTCCCCTCGGCGCTGGCGCTGCGGGTGCCCGACAACCTGGACTGGGTCCAGGCGGCGGCGGTGCCCGAAGTCTTCACCACCGCCTACGACAACCTGTTCAACCGCGGCCGGCTCGCCGCCGGCGAGACCGTCCTGCTGCACGGCGGCGGCAGCGGCGTGGGCACCGCGGCCATCCAGCTGGCCAAGCACCGGGGCTGCCGGGTCCTGGTCACCGCCGGCTCGCAGGCCAAGCTCGAGGCCTGCGCGCGACTCGGCGCCGACGCCGGCGTCAACTACCGCCAAGAGGACTTCGTCGAGCGGGCCCGCGAGCTGACGGGGGGCCGCGGCGTCGACGTCGTCCTCGACATCGTCGGCGGCTCCTACCTGGAGCGCAACCTGCGCGTGCTGGCGACCGAGGGGCGCCTGGTCGTCATCGGCCTGATGGGTGGGGCCAGCGCGCAGATCGACCTGGGCCGGCTGCTGACTGGTCGCCTGTCGCTGGCGGGCTCCACGCTGCGGGCGCGTTCGGTGCCCGAGAAGGCGGCCCTGGCCGACCAGATCCGTCGCGAGGTGCTACCGGCGCTGGCCGACGGCACCCTGTCGCCGGTCGTGGACCGGGTGCTTCCGCTGGAGCGCGCGGCGGGCGCCCACGCGGTCATGGAGGCCAGCGAGCACGTCGGCAAGATCGTGCTGGCCGTGTCGGACGAGCCGGGCCTACGCCCCGAGGGCCAGAGCGGCTACTTATAGCGGTAGTTTCCCTGACCACGCCGATGGGCCGCTGACCTGCGGAGACGGTCCCCGGCCCAGGGCTGGGGCCACATGCGGGCTCACCGACCGGCCGACTCGGCCCTGTCCCGACGCCCTCCGAGCGCCGCGTCGAGCACCGCCCGCCCCCGCTCGGCGTCGGACGGCATCACGTGCGCGTAGGTGCGCAGCAGCAGCGCCCCGCCGTCGGCGTGCCCCAGCCGACGAGACGACCGCCGCGACGCTCACCCCGTCGCTGAGCAGCGTCCAGGCGTACACGTGCCGCAGCATGTGGTAGCCCTCATCCCGCGTTCGCCGACAGACCCGCGGCGCGCAGCGCCGGCTTCCACGCCCGGTCGTTCCACGAGCCGCGGTTGAGCCCGCCCGCCGTGTTCGTGCACACCAGCGGCACCGTCGCCTCACCGCCCCCGCTTTCCGGTCCACGGCAAGGTGACCTCGACCGGGGGGAACCGGCGGATGTGCTCGGCCAACGCGACCGCGATCACCTGGGGCAGCGGCACGGTGCGGACCTTGCCGCGCTTCGGGGGGGCGAGCACGAGCCCCGCCCGGACACCCACTTGACCTGACGGCCGACCCCGACCTCGCGGCGCAGGAAGTCGATCATGTCGACGGCGCTCATGGGCGGTCTTCCTGGTCGGGGTGCCGACGTGTCAGGACGGGAGGTCATCTCCGTCAAGCAGGTCGCGCATGCGGTCGAGGCGGCCGCGCCACAGCTGCTCGTAGTGATCGAGCACGGCGCGGGCTTTGCGGAGCCCGTCCATGTCGATGGTCACGAGGCGGCGGCGGCCGTCGGGGCGCTTGCGCACCAGGCCGGCCCGCTCCAGCACGGCCACGTGCTTTTGCACCGCGGCGAAGCTCATCGGGTACAGCTCGGCGAGCTGCGAGATGCCAAGGTCCCCGCCCATCGCCCGCGACAGGATGTCGCGTCGGGTGGCGTCGGCCAGGGCCCCAAAGACCGCGTCGGCCAACTCGTCGGTGATGGCCGCCCCCATACCTGCAACCATACGGTTGTAGGTCGTGGCGTCAAGGCCTCGGACGTGGAAGGTGTCCGACCGCCACCGCTGGCAGGCGCCGACGTCCCGCCGGTGTCTGCCACCCGTCGATGAGTCAAGGCCGATCCGTGCGATGTAGTGCCGGGGCTCACTACGACGAGACGCGCGATCGCGCGTGCCGAACGATGTGGACCCCGACCCAGAGGATGTCCATGTCCCGGCTCATCTTCTCGGCGCCGTGCTCACTCGACGGCTTCATGGCCGGCCCCGGCGGTGACATGTCCTGGCTGACCGAGCACCTGGCAGGGCCCAACCCGCACGTGCAGCGGCTGCTGGCCGGTACCGGGGCACTGCTGGTCGGGCGGCGGACCTACGACGGCGACGACCCAACCGCGGCACCGACCGCGAGGGCACCTTCGGCGGCCAGTACCACGGACCCGTGGTGGTCCTCACCCACCGGCCACCTGACGACCCGCAGCCCGGCGTGTCCTTCGTGTCGGACCTGCCCGGGGCCGTGGCCGCAGCCAAGCACGCCGCGGGGACGAGCACCTACGTGAACGTGCTCGGAGCCGATGTGGGACGCCAGTGCCTTCAGGCCGGCCTGCGCGACGAGGTGCTCGTCTTCTTCGCGCCCGTCCTGCTCGGCGCCGGGACGCGGATGTTCGCCTCCACCAACGGTGACCGGATCGACCTGGTACCCGCGACCGACGACGCCGTCCACTGGTACCGCGTGCGCCGCTGACCCGCCGGGGCTCCGGCGCTCGACCGCCTGTGACGCGGCGAATCGGATGCACTCACATCCGTGGCTTTTGCGCGGCCGGCGGTTGCACCCGAAGCGATCGATAATGCTCACGGCTGCCC
>DASZOD010000013.1:0-9544 GCA_035550935.1 Egibacteraceae bacterium
CTGCTGGTCCGCCGCGGCCGGGGCGCCGGGGCCGGGGCTTGGGCGCTGCCCGGCGGGCGGGTGCAGTGGGGCGAGCGTCTGGCCGAGGCCGTCACCCGCGAGCTGCGCGAGGAGACCGGGTTGACGGGCAGGGCCGGCACGCTGTGCGGCAGCGCCGAACGCGTGTACGCCGACCACCACTACGTCATCCTCGACTACTGGGTGAACGTCCCCGAGGGCCAGCCGGTGGCCGGCGACGACGCCGCCGCCGTCTGCTGGGCCTCCCGCGACACGCTGCAGCAGCTGCCGCTCGTGCCGCAACTGGTCGAGTTCCTCACCGAGCACCGCGTCATGGACCGCCTGCGTTGACCGCCGGAGCCCGGCGGGCCCTTGAACTGCCCGGCGGCCATGCACCCGCAGCGTCTACCCAGTTTTCCCTGCCCGCGGCGGTCGTGGAGAACCATCGGGGGCGCTGCGTCGTTGTCATGGGCGTGCCGGTGCCGACCCGGGGCCGTTGGCCTCCTCAGCCACCCGGGCCGGCGCCGACACGCTCGTATCGCAGCTCTGATCCCTGCGGCGCCCGTCCGACGCACGTACCGGGCCACAAGCAGCACCTGGCCGGGGAGCTCGAACGGGTGGAGTCGCGGCTGCCCTGCCCGTACGGCGGCCGCAGCCTCGACTGTGACCTTCAGCGGTAAGTGGCGTGGCTCTGAGAGCGCTAGGTGGCGCCGATGGCGGTGGTGCGACAGCCCGGGCGTCGGTGAAGTCGGTGAGATCCAGGGTGAGTCCGAGCGTGTGTCAGTGCCGGGTGAGGACAAAGGCGAGTTCGTCGTCTCCCAGCGGCCGCTCCTGGTGGCGAACCCGATCCGGCGAGCCGAGGGTAGCGGGCCAGGCGCGCTTCTCGATGCCGGGCATGCGATCAGCAGCAGCCCGAGGTGTTGGCGGTCGCGGCGGTCGGGCAGGTGCTAGCGACCCTTGGGTCTCTAGGAGGCCCAGGGAAACGGCTAGCGAAACGCCGCCCTCGGATGGGCTGTCAACGCACAAGCTAGAGTAAAGACGGATGACTACCGCAGGACCCTTCGCGATCGCTGGGCTGTACGCACTCGTTCTGGTCTTGGTCGGCTTGGTGATCGGCTCGATGCGCCAGTCATCGTCTCTCCGCGTGGCCATAGCGCAGGTAGAGGGCAAGCTTGGGTAAGTTCGCGGCCAGATGGAAGCGCTACGAAGCGACGTCCACGCCGAGTTCGCCCTGATCCGGCAGCAGATGGTCACAACGGCGGCCGGCTGGCGGGCGAGATGAGCGAGTTGCGGGAACGTCTGGCAAAGATCGGGGCCTGACAACCCCCACCTTTGCGGGTGGACACGGCCGACCGGTGGCGTCGGCGAACTCGACGAAGCGGCGGTGTGCCTCGTGGCGGACACTTCGGGAAGGGAGGAGTGCCCTTGGGGTCTGGTCACCGCTACCACCGCCGGACGATTGCGGGCCACGCGAGAGATCCCGCCGCCAAGAGGACGCAGCCGCCTGCGACGGCGACGAGGGGCAGGGTGAAGGCGAGCAGGACACACAGGGCGACACCGAGACCTGCGAGCCAGCGGGGCCAGCGGCGTTGGGCGGCTGGCAGCGTCCAGGCGGACGCGTTGGTGAGGGCGTAGTAGGCAAGGACGGCGAAAGAGCTGAAGCCGATCGCGCCACGCAGGTCTGCGATGGCTACTGTGGCGCAGACGATGGACGCGGCGGCGACCTCGGCGCGGTACGGGGTTCGGTGGGCAGGGTGCACCGTGTCGAGCACACGGGGAAGTTCCCGGCGGCGCGCCATCGCCAGAGCGGTACGGCTGATGCCCGCGAGCAGCGACAGCAGCACGCCGGCGGCGGCGATGGCCGCGCCGACTCGGACCACCGGGGTGAGCGCGGCCCACCGGCCCTGAGCGATCGCCGCGGCGAGCGGTGCGGGAGATCGGGCCAACTCGTCGGCCCCGACGGCGAGCAGCGCCGCGCCAAGCACGAGCGCGTAGACAGCGACGACGATGCCCAGGGCGATCGGGATAGCCTTGGGGATGGTGACCTGGGGTTCGCGGACCTCTTCACCGAGGGTCGCCAGGCGCGCGTAGCCGGCGAAGGCGAAGAACAGCAGACCGGCGGACTGCAGCACGCCCCACACCCCGGCAGGCAGCGCGGCCGTGAGGTTGTCCGTGCTCGCGTGGCCACCGAGCAGCGCAGCGGCGACGACGACGCCCAGAGCCGAGAGGACGAGCGCCACGATGACGCGGGTAACCCGGGCGGTCTTCTGCACGCCCCGGTAGTTGACGGCAGCCGCCGCCACGACCGCGCCGATGCCCAGGGGTCGGGCCAGCGGGGGGGACAGGTAGGAGCCAAAGGTCAGTGCCATCGCCGCCAGACTTGCGGTCTTGCCGACCACGAAGCTCCACCCGGCGAGGAAGCCCCAGTAGTCGCCCAGCCGCTGTCGGGCGTAGACGTGGGTGCCACCGGCGTGGGGGTACAGCGCCGCGAGCTGGGCCGACGACGTGGCGTTGGCATAGGCCACGGTGGCGGCGATGGCCAGGCCCGCCAGCAGCCAGGTGCCGCCGACCGCGGCTGCCGGACCGGGCGCGGCGAACACGCCCGCACCGATCATGGCGCCCAAGCCGATGACGACCGCGTCCCCGGTGGTCAGGCGACGGGCCAACTCGGGCTGCGGGCTCATCCACGCTCCTCCCCCAACGACGCCCTCCCCCATATCGACATCCGATGCTGACTGTTTCTCATCTCCGCGTCTCTATCGTGAGTTTTGACACAGAGGCGCCGCGGGGCACACGTACCGCGGGCAGCAGCCCGGTGACTTCTACGCTGTGCAGCACCGATGAGTGGCCGATCAAGGCAGCCGGCTGACCGGATCGCCCACGTGTGGGATGGAAGCTCCGAAGCGCTGGGTCAGGTCGTCGCCCTGGCCAAGGCCGACGCCGCATGAACCCAGCCGCCCGTGGGCCTTCAGCGCATTTTCACCCAAGATGGGCGCTGCGTCTGCGGCGAGCCGGGTCTCCGGCGCCCTCACCGGCTCTACGCAGCGCAGGCCAGTGGCTGCTTGGCGGCGCCTGAGCCCGGCCTGGCCACGGCATCGCTGTCGCTATAATCACGCGAGGCTGCCGCCGCCCAGGCCGGCCCCTCCTACCGACCGCAAAGCACAGGACCCTTTGCATGCCCCGCGCCGATCTCCACTACGCGCTCGCGGTTGATCGCGAGATCTACGAGGCGAGCCGGGTCGACCCCAACCTGCTCGATCCGGTCGTACGCGTCGACGAGGGACTGCCTGGTACCGCGCGTCCGTTCCTGGTCATCCGACACTACCAGGGACCACAGGGCGCCTACGTCGAGCAGTTCCTGCTCGCCGACGGCAGGGGACGCGAGCTGGCGCGCTCCCGGCGCCGGCGCATCCAGCTCGAGGGGGAGATGTTCGAGGACCGCTTCGCCAGCGTGCTGCGCGACGTGGCGTTCTCCGACGGCGCCGAGCACCAGCTGACCTTCTTCCTCGACGACGACGTGGTCGGCACCGTCCCGGTCTTCGTCGAGGCCGGGCTGGGGGGCGATCCCCAGGTGGCCATGGAGGAGACCTTCCGCAAGGCGTTGCAGAAGGGCACGATCATCTGGCTGACGGTGCCTCAGCCCGGCGGGGGCAGCCACAACCATCCCGTCTGGTTCGTCTACCAGGACAACCGGGTGTACGTCTTCAGCGGCCCCACCGAGCAGCAGGTCCCCCACCTCGCCGAGGCCTCCGAGGTCGAGATCACCGCCCGTTCGAAGGAGGTCCGCAGTCGTGTCTCGCGTGTGCCGGCCACCGTGCGGGTCGTCTCCGGCGACGACGAGCGTTTCGACGCCGTCGCCACCTCCGGGCTGGCCAAGCGGCTCAACCTTCCCGACCTCGGCGATGCCGCACTGAAGCGCTGGAAGGCCAACCTGGTCCTCGCCGAGCTCACGCCCCGCTTCCACGACGAAGAGCCGCCGCGGGGCGCCGCCGCGCCGCCCGCCGCCGAGGCCCCGCCTGACGTGCCAGCGTCGAGACCGGAGCCGCCCCCGACGGTCGAGCAAGAGCCCCACGTCGAAGCGCAGATCGACCAGGCGGTCTTCGACCGGCTCATCGCCGAGGGTGCCAGCGAGCGGGTGGCGCGGGCGAAGGCCAAAGCGGCCCACGTTCGCGCCGAGAGGGCCCGGCTGCGCGCCGAGAGGGAGAAGGCCGCTTCCTAGAGCGCCATCCGCCCCGGCTGCGGCTACCCGGCCCGCGCGCGGCGCAAGCGCCGCAGGGCCGCCCCGGCCGCCAGCGCGCCCAAGACGCCGCCCAGGACGATCGGCCACACCGCCGGGCCGGGTCGCACGCCGACAGCCCGAACCTCGACCCGCTCACCGGGCTGCACCTGCCAGATCAGCAGCGACCCGTCGCGAGCCGTGGCCGTCGTCTCGACCACCTCTCCCGGCAAGGCCACCGCGATGCGGTAGGCGATCGCGTCCCGTTCGCGCAGCAGGCGGACCGCCTCCTGCGGTGACAGGCCCAGCTCGGACACCACCGGGGTGGGCCGCAGGGATGCCGCCCCGGCCAGCGACAGCCGGCCCTCCTCGACCTCCAGGTCCATGGGCTCCAGCGGCACCAGCTCGGGCGCGGCCAACGCCGTGGCGAGGTCGCGCGCCAGCGCGTCGAACTGCGCGGCGTTGGCGAAGTCGGCCGACAGTGCCACCTCCCGGCTACCATCGGCCTGGCGGCGCTCGGCGGTGCGCCACCCCTGGTCCCGCAGTCGCCGGCCGGCGGCGGCGAGATCCCCCAGCGGGTCGGCGCCGGCCTGCGCCGCCCGCGCCTGCAACTCGGGGTCAGCCGCCAGCGACACCTCAAAGTGTCCCCCGCCGCGGCGGTCGACGTGTACGTCGACGTCGAAGCGCAGCTGGCAGCCGGTGCACACGAGGCTCAGGAGGACGGCGGCCGGCCCCAGCACCCGCCGGCGGGTCGCCGCCCACCGCCGCGGGTCGGCGGTGGCAAGACGTGGTCGGACCCGCCTGCGGGCCAACAGCGCTCGGGGCTTGGCGGCTGCGTGATACAGAACCGTCAAGACTACGGCCGAGGTACGCACGGGCCGGCGCCGAACGCTGCGAACGTCACCCATGAAAACGCAGTCACTACGTACCACACGGCCGCCCCCGACGACAGGGTGACATACTTACCGTAACCCCGCCACGACCTCGCGCGCTGTTCGCGGTGTGGGAGCACCCGGAACTCGGAGGCGCCCGGGTCGACGACCTCGATCGTCGTCTCTGCGGGAGCGCCGCACGGTTGCCGCCGGTCGCAGCCACCGGGGTCCGTCCCGGCGGTTGTTCGGGGTGGGGCTGGCATGCGCGGTGCTGGCGCTGGCGCTCTTCTGGTTGCGAACGCCCTCCACGCTCGCCGATTCCCGTGCCCAGGCAGGCGCCGTCGAGCGGGTCCGCTGGCATGCCGCCCTGGCGCGCCTGTGGACCCCGGAGGCGCTCGGCGGCGACGCGGCGATCGACCAGGCCGCCGGCGGCGGGGAGGCGATCCGCCAGGCCGCGCAGCGCAGCCAGCCCCGGGGCGCCCCGCTCGACACGGGCGTCGTCGTGCTGCTGACCGCGCTTCTGGCGGTCACCGCCTTCTTGCTGCTGCGTGACCGACGCCGGATGCTCGTGCTGTACGAGGAGCTGGAGCACCGCAGCGTCCACGACCCACTGACCGGCCTGGGCAACCGCGGGCTGCTGCTGCAGCGCTTGGAGGAGGCCCTGAGCCACTCGGAGGCGGGTCCCCGGCCGGTGACGGTCCTGGTCATCGACCTTGACGACTTCAAGGCGGTCAACGACCGCCTCGGCCACGCCACGGGCGACCGGCTCCTGATGGGGGTGGCCGCCCGGGTGCGTGCCTGCGTCGGCTGCCGCGACACGGTGGTGCGGCTCGGAGGGGACGAGTTCGCGGTGCTGTCCGAGCGTCGCCAGGACACCGGCGAGCCGGCGGCCCTCGCCGGTCGCATCCAGCGGGCGCTGGGGGAGCCGTTCGTCCTCGAGTCGAGGGCCGTGTTCCTCGAGGCGACCATCGGGATTGCGCACGGCAGCGCGGGCGACGCCGACCGAGGCGACCTTGTGCGCGACGCCGAGATCGCCATGCACGTGGCCAAGGCCGGCAGCGCGCCGCGGGTAGCGGAGTTCCGGCCGAGCATGTACGCGGCCGTGCTGGAGCGCCTCGAGGCCATAGAGCAGCTCCAGGTGGCCGTCGAGCGGGGGGAGCTGACGCTGCACTATCAGCCCGTCGTCGCCCTCGACAGCGGCAGGATCGTCGGAGTCGAGGCGCTGGTGCGCTGGCAGCACCCCGAACGGGGCCTGGTCCCCCCGGCCGGGTTCATCCCCCTGGCCGAGGAGACCGACCTGATCGTCCCCCTGGGCTCGTGGGTGCTGCGCGAAGCCTGCCGCCAGCTGGGTCGCTGGCGGGAGCGCCATCGGAGCGACCTGTCGGTGTCCGTCAACGTCTCCGGCAGGCAGCTCGGCGCCGCCATGGTGGCCGACGTCGCCGCCGCGCTGGCCGAGACCGGGCTGGACCCGGCGGCTTTGGTGTTGGAGATCACCGAGAGCGTGCTCATGGCGGACCCCCCGGGCTCCCTGCAGACCCTGCGCAGGCTGCGGGCGCTCGGCGTGCGCATCGCTGTCGACGATTTCGGCACCGGCTACTCCTCGCTTAGCCGGCTCCGGGAGTTCCCCGTCCACCAGCTCAAGATCGACCGCTCGTTCGTCGGTGACATCTCCGCGGCCGGCGAGTCCGTGCCACTGGTGGCCTCGATCCTGGTCATGGCCGACAGCCTCGGGCTCGAGGTGGTCGCCGAAGGGGTCGAGACGGTGCAGCAGCTGGCCTACCTGCAACGGCACGGCTGCGACCACGCGCAGGGCCACCTGCTGAGCAGCCCGCTCAACGCTGAGCAGTTCGAGGAGCTGCTGCGCGAGTCGGTCAGGCTCGAGGCGCCGGCGCAGGACCCGGGGGTGTCGGTGGGCGACGCGGACCTCGACCCCGGGGTGGTGACGCTCGTCGCCGAGGCGCTCACCCCCGACGACCACCTGGAGACCCTGGTCCGCCACCTGCTGGCCAAGCTCGCCGACGTCACCGGTTTCGAGTCGACCTACCTGACCGAGATCCTCTGGGACCACCAGGTGCAGGAAATCCGCTACAGCCACAACGCCGGCGAGTTGCAGGTCCCTGAAGGCGCCGTCGTCGCCTGCGACGACATCGCCTGGCGGCGGACGCCGCCGCACGCGCCACGCTCCGACCCCGACGGGCCCGGCGACGTCCACCGCGGCACGGTCACAGTCGGCCTGCGTCCCCGCAGCCATGTCGGCGTGCCGATCGTCACGGGAAACGGCGACACGGTGGGCACGCTGGGCGTTGCGAGCGCCAGCTGGCAGCAGCTGCCCCCCGGTGCCGTGGGGCTCATGGACCTGTTCGCCCGGCTGCTCGGCGACCGGCTGGACGAGCGCGGCCAGCGCCCGGGCATCCGGGCTGAGCGCCAGGGCGAGGGCGGCCGCGCAGCGGGCGCCGGAGGGCGGGGATCCAACTAGGCGAGGGCGGCCGCGCAGCGGGCGCCGGCCGCGCCCGGCCCACCGGCAACCACCAAGCTGCGCCGCCGCAGCGTGACCGATACGATGCGGGCAGCGCCGCCGCGCTACTTGATCAACCCCTGAGGAGCTCCGACTGTGCCGACCACCGAGCAGGTCATGCAGGCCTTGGCCAGCGTCGACGACCCCGAGATCGGCAGGCCGATCACCGAGCTGGACATGGTCAGGGAGGTCCGCATCGACGGCGGCACCGTCACGGCCCACGTGCTGCTGACGGTCCCGGGCTGCCCGATGAAGGACCGCATCACCCAGGACGTCACCGCGGCGGTGGCGCCGCTGGAGGGTGTGGAGCAGGTCCGGGTGGAGCTGGGGTCGATGACCGAGCAGCAGCGCGCCGCGGTGGCGCAGAAGGTCCGCGGCGGGAGGCCCACCGACCAGGGCGGCCAGCCGGTCATCCCCTTCGCACAGGCCGACTCGCCAGCCAAGGTCCTGGCCGTGGCCAGCGGCAAGGGAGGGGTGGGCAAGTCATCGATCACGGCGAACCTGGCCGTCGCGTTGGCCCGTGACGGGCACGAGGTCGGCGTCCTGGACGCCGACATCTGGGGGTACTCAATCCCGCGGATGCTGGGCGCGCACGGGCGGCCGGTGGCCTTCAACAACATGGTCATGCCGCTGCAGGCCCACGGCTGCAAGGTGATCTCGATCGGCTTCTTCATCGACACGGAACGCCCGGTGATCTGGCGCGGTCCCATGCTGCACCGGGCGCTGCAGCAGTTCCTGGCCGACGTCCACTGGGGCGACCTCGACTTCCTGCTGTGTGACCTGCCGCCAGGCACCGGCGACGTCGCGATCTCGCTGGCGCAGATGCTGCCCAACGCGGACATGCTGCTGGTCACCACTCCGCAGCAGGCCGCCCAGCGGGTGGCGCTACGCGCCGGTCAGGCCACCGCCCAGACGGGGATGAAGGTCGCCGGGGTGATCGAGAACATGGCCACGTTCGTCGCCCCCGACACCGGCAAGGAATACCGCATCTTCGGCGAGGGCGGCGGCCAGCTGCTGGCGGCCGAGCTCGACACGAAGCTGCTGGGCTCGATCCCCATCGACCCGCGGCTGCGCGAGGGCGCCGACGCCGGCGTGCCCCTGGTGGTCTCCGACAGCGACGCACCCGCCAGCAGGGTCATCGGCGACATCGCCCGCGAGCTGGCCGCAGGCAAGCGCTCGTTGGTCGGCAGGACCCTGCCGTTGCGCTTCTAGCGGGGCTCGCGGCGTCCCCGTGCGCACGCTCGTCGTCGTCCCCACCTACAACGAGGCGGCCACCCTGGAACGGGTGGTGACCCGCAGCCTGGAAGCCTCCGCCTCCCAGGGCATGCCGGCGGACACGTCGTTGGAGCTACTCATCGTCGACGACGCGTCCCCCGACGGCACCGGCGAGCTGGCCGAGCGTCTCGCCACCGCCCGCCGCGGCGTCCACGTCCACCACCGTCCCGGCAAGCTGGGGTTGGGCTCGGCCTACCGGACGGGGTTCGCGTGGGGCATCCGCCGCGGCTTCGACGTGCTGTGCGAGATGGACGCTGACCTGTCTCACGACCCCGCCGACCTGCCTCGGCTCCTGCGGGCCGTGGTCGGCGCCGACCTTGTCATCGGCTCGCGCTACGTACCCGGGGGCGGCGTCGTCGACTGGCCGCTGCATCGCCGCGTCCTGTCGGTCGGCGGCAACCGCTACGTGCAGCTGGCGACCGGCATCCCCGTGGCCGACGCGACGGCGGGATTCCGGGCCTACCGGCGGCCGGTACTGCAGGCGTTGGGGCTGGACACGGTCAGCTCCGAGGGCTACGCCTTTCAGATCGAGATGGCGCTGCGGACCTGGCGGCTGGGGTTCCGGGTGATGGAGGTGCCGATCACCTTCGTCGAGCGCACCGAGGGGGCCAGCAAGATCAGCCGGGCCATTGTCGCCGAAGCGCTGTGGCGGGTGCTGCTGTGGGGGAT
>DASZOD010000014.1:0-4146 GCA_035550935.1 Egibacteraceae bacterium
CCCGCGGCCGTCGAATCCTGCCAGTCAGGTTCGCCGTGCCAGGGTAGGCGCCGCCGAGCGGCCGCCCGACAGGGTAGACGAGCTCACGTGCGTCGTCATGGGCCACGCCAGCCAGTGTCGCGCACGAACCCGGCTCTACCGCGCCGTCGCTCATCCTGTGCCGAAGGGCGTACTCGTCTGGGCGCCACCATCGGCCGGCCGCTGCGCTGCCGGACATCTGCGCCGTCGTGCCATGCGGCGGCGCAGGCAGCGGATGGTGATCGTGCCGGGAGCGGCCGCCAGCGCACGTATCCTGGCCGGCGTCGGGCCAGGTCGGCGTCACCACAGGCTCCCGGGCCCGCGAGGCCCGGCAGCTCCGGGCCCGGAAGGCCCCGGAGGCGAGACAGGGAGGCCAGGAGACCAGCAATGCCGACCTACGAGTTCGTCTGCACCGACTGCGGCGCGGCCACCGAGGTGCGTGCCTCCATCCGCGACCGGGAGGCGGGGCTGCCGGCGCCGCCCTGCGGCGTCTGCGGCGGTGCCGCGCTGCGGCGCCTGTTCGGCGCCGTCGCCGTCTTGGGTGGCGCAGCGGCCGCCGACGGGGGCGGCTGCGCCTGCGGCGGGGCCTGCGCCTGCCGCGGCCGGTGAGCGCCGGCCCGGCCGGCTAGGGCCTGTCGGTGCCGAGGAGAAGACGGCCGAGAACGGCGAGGTGCCCTCCGCGACGGTTCGGGGTCGCCGACACCTGGTCGGGAACACTGGCGCCCCGTCGCCGCCGACCGCCGCCACAACAGACATGGACCCTTCCCAGCGCACCTGGACCGTCGCGCAGGTCGCCGCCCGCCTCGAGGCGACCCTGCTGCGGCCCGAGGCCACCGCCGCCGACGTGGCCCGACTGTGTGCGACCGCGTTGCAACGAGCGGTTCGCGGCGTCTGCGTGGCGCCGGTGTACGTGGCCGCAGCCGCGCAACTGGTCGCCGGGAGCGGGCTGCGCACGGTCACCGTGGCGGGCTTCCCGTCGGGCGCGACGGTGACCGCGGCCAAGGTCGCCGAGGTGCGGGCGGCGGCCCAGGCCGGCGCCGACGAGGTCGACTGCGTCGCCCCCTACGGACGTCTGCTGGGCGGTGAGGAGGCCGCCGTCGCCGCCGACCTCGAGGCCGTCGTGGGGGCGGCGCATGCCGTCGGGCTGGCGGCCAAGGTGATCGTGGAGGCCGCCGCGCTGCCTCCCGCGCTGCTGAGGAGGGCCTGCCACCTGGCCGTCGACGCCGGCGCGGACTGGGTGAAGAGCTCGACCGGATTCGGCCCTGGCGGCGCCACCGTCGCCGGGGTGAGGGCCATGCGCGCCGCGGTCGGCGACCGCGCCCGCGTCAAGGCCGCCGGAGGGATCCGCGGCTGGAGCGACGCGGTGGCGCTGCTGGAGGCGGGCGCTGACAGCCTGGGCTGCTCGGCGGTCGAGCAGTTGCTGGCCGGACCGGGGTGAGCGGGCCGACGACCGCCCGCAGTGCCGCAGGGACGTCACCCACGCCGCCGCGCGGTAAAACCCCGGCGGCACGGCGGCCAGGCCGGCGACGGAGGAAGCATGCCCAGAACGAAGCCTCCGCGGCTGCGCGCGGGCGCCACCTTCGGGGTGGTGGCGTCGTCCTCGCCGGTGTTCGAGCAGACCACGGCCCGCCGCGGCGTGAGGCGCCTGGAGCAGGCTGGCTACCGGGTGCGGTTCCTGCCCCACGCCCGCGACCGCATCGGCTACCTGGCCGGCTCGGCGGCGGACCGGGCCGCCGACCTGCACGCCGCCTTCGCCGACCCCGCCATCGACGCGGTGCTGCAGCTACGCGGCGGGTACGGCGCGGGCCAGCTGCTGCCGCTGCTGGACGTGGACCTTCTGCGTGCCAACCCCAAACCGTTCGTCGGCTTCAGCGACACCACCATGCTGCACGTGGCGCTGGGCCAGCGCGCGGGCCTGGTGACCTTCTGGGGGCCCGCGCTGGCCGCCCTGGGGCGCGCCAGCGCCTACACCTGGGAGCGCTTCGTGCACGCCCTCACGGCGCCCACCACGCCGTCGACGGTCGGTCCCCACCCCGACGACCCGTGGGTGGCCACGCTGACGGGGGGGATGGCCGAGGGGGATCTGGTGGGCGGCACCACCAGCCTGCTGGCGGCAACCCTCGGCACTCCCTGGGAGATCGACACCGCGGGGCGGATCCTGCTGCTCGAGGACGTCAACGAGGAGCCCTACCGCGTCGACCGGCTGCTGACCCAGCTGGCCCAGGCCGGCAAGCTGGCCGCCGCCGCGGGCATCGTCGTGGCCGAGCACGCCGGGGTGCGCCCGCGCGGCTCGTTCCCGGGCGGTTCGCTGAGCCTGGACGACGTCCTCGACGCGCTGGTGCGCCCGCTGGGCGTGCCCGCGGTCCACGGGCTGCCGCTGGGTCACGGACGCCACCTCGCCACGGTTCCCCTTGGGGTAGCCGCCCGCCTGGACGCCGACGCCGGCCGACTGACCATCCTCGACCCCGGCCTGGTCTGACGCCTGGGGTGCGGCCCGCTCGACGGCGCCGGGCCCGGGGTCTCACCAGCACAGAAACGAGTGGCTGAAGCCGGCGCGCAGCTGGCACAGCGCCGTGGGGCTGATGGCGGCCGGGCCCCCCACCGCGATCACATGGGTCCCCGAACCTTGTGCCGCCAGCCAGGACAGTACCAGCGGCGACAGCGGGGCGCGAGCGGTCACCAGCATCGGCGAACGCCGCTCGCCCGCCAGGGTTGCGGCGGCCAACGCGTCGGCGAAGTCGTCCCCGCCGGCCAGCAGGGGCGGGCCGGTCAGGCCCAGCGCCACCGCCCGGTCGGCGACGGCCGCCGTCGTGGCGACCCGGTCGGGGCCGGCCAGGCGTTCCAAGCCGGGCAGTCCCGCCACCGCCGCCTCGGGAAGGACGGCCGTGCCGCCGACGACCCATGTGCGCTCCGCCCCCACCGCGGCGACCCGGTCGGCCAGCCGTGCAGGGTCGTCCTGAGCCGACGCAAGCAAGACGGGGTGGCGCAAGCCCGCCGCGAGCTGGCCGGCTGCGAGCGCGTCGGGGAACCCGTCGCCGCTGGCGACCAGCACGGTCGACGTCTCCGCCCCCAGCTGCCCCGCGCGCAGCGCCAGCAGCTGCGCGGTCTCGTAACGGTCCACCCCGCGGATGCGCTCGGTGAGGAAGCCCTCCGCCCGCACGGCGTTGTCGACCTCGTCGCCGACGGCTCCTACGGTGTAGACGCGCCGGGGGCGCAGCCGACGCAGCTCCGTCAGAACGGCGTCGTGCACACGGTGCTCGGGAGTCAGCAGCAGGGGGCCGCCCACCGTTCCGGACAGCACCGCGGCGGTGAGCGCATCGGGGTAGCGCTCGCCGCTTGCCAGCACCGCCGTCAGCGCCCCCCAGGGCCAGCCGTAGCGGCTGGCCGCCACGGCGGTCTGGAAGCGGTCACCCCCGGCCAGCACCTGCACCGAGCGCGGCGGCGCGGCGAGGATCGCCGCGACCGCCCCCCGGTCGTCGAGCACACCGAAGCAGTAGCCGCGCTGGCGCGTCCCGTCGATGATCGCAGGCAGCGCCCCGACGGTGTTGGCGGCGCCGGGCGCGCCGTCGTGCAGCAGGATCACCGCACCGGGATGCAGCTGGGACAGCACCCGCCCAGCGACCTGGTCCGCCGAGATCCCACGCCAGTCCTGAGGGTCGATCGTCCACAGCAGCGGGACGTAGCCGGCGGCGCGCACCACCGCGTCGACCCGGGCGTCGATGTAGCCACCGGGAGGGCGCATGACCACCGGCGGGCGCACGCCGGCGGCCGCCAACCGGGCGCCGACCCGTGCCAGGGTGTCGCGGATGCCCGCGTCGGACAGCGCGGTGAGGTTCTCGTGGCCCCAGGTGTGGTTGCCGAACGCGTGGCCCTCGACCGCCGCGCGCAGAGCCAGGTCCGGACTGCGGTCGACCCCGTAGCCGGTGACGAAGAAGGTCGCCAGCACTTCCCGCGCGCGCAGCACGTCGAGGACGTGTTCGGTGACCCCGCGGCGCGGCCCGTCGTCGAAGGTCAGGGCGACGTACCCGCCGGGGCAGGCCGGGTCGGCGCCGGCCGGGCTCCCCACCACGGCCGACGCCACAACCATTGCCGCCGCGACGACGGCAGCCAGCCGCCGCGCCCCCATCC
>DASZOD010000015.1:0-4743 GCA_035550935.1 Egibacteraceae bacterium
GGCGGCGGGCCCGCCGCCGGAGGCGCTGGGCGCCCGCCACGCGCCCCTGTACGCCGGTGACCTCGCCGACGCGGTGGTCGCCGCCGACCGCCAGCGCCGTGACGCGGCCGACCTGCACCTCGTCGTGACGCTTGCCGGCCCCGACGTCGTGACCGTGGGCGAGCTGGCCGCCAGGCTGCGCGAGCAGGCCCGTCGGGGCGTACGGGGCAGGCGCCGGGGCGGCCCGACCGGCGCGGCGGCTCTGCCGCCGGCGGCGGTCGACCTGCTGGCGCGCGCCGCGCTGCCCGGCCCCGACGCGGTGGGCCGCCGCGGCACATCCCTGGCGGAGGGGCTGCGTAGGGTCCGCGAGGAGACCTGGGACTAGCGCGACGGGCTCAGGCGGCGTCGACGGCTTCCTTGCCTTCGGACTCGGCCAGCAGCCGCAGCGCGACCGCGAGCAGGAAGACGCCGAACAGCCGCTGCAGCGCCGCCGCTTCCAGCGCCAGCGCGAAACGGCTGCCGAGCTGGCCGCCGGCGGCCCCGGCGATCCCCAGGAGCGCCGCCAGCCTCCACTGGGTGTAGCCGCTGCGGGCGTGGCGCAACGCGCCGGTCACGGCCGTGGGGACGATGACGAGCAGGGAGGTGCCTTCCGCGGTGTGCTGGGAGAACCCGAACAGCAACACCATGCCCGGGACGAGGATCACGCCGCCGCCCACGCCCAGGACCGCCGACAGCACCCCGGTCGCCAGCCCGAACCCCGCCAGCGCTCCCCAGCGGACCAGGTCCGGGGGCGGCCCCGCCCCGCCGGCGGGCGCATCGACCCCGGCCACGAGCCGGGCAGCGACCACCAGCAGCAGCAGCGCGAAGCCCTGCCGCAGCCGCCGGCCCGGGATCCGGTCCATGAGTCCCGCCCCCAACCAGGCGCCGACGAGCGCTCCCGCGGCCAGCGCCGCGGCCGGCCCGAAGGCCACGGCGCGGAGGCGTACGAACGGCGGTAGCGCCGAGGCGGCGACGAGGATGATGGCCGCCAGCGACGTCGCGTGAGCCCGGTGCTGGGCGAGGGCCAGGACCAGGGTGAGGCCGGGCACGAGCACGATCCCGCCGCCGACGCCGAACAGGCCCGACAGCAGGCCCGCGACCACTCCCAACGCCAGCGCCAGCACGGACCGTCTGCCGACCGGCGCGCGCATCAGCGCAGGGTACCGGCCCGGGTACACTGCCGCCTTCCGTGACAGTGACCGCCCGTCTCGCAACGGGCGCGCCCGGTTCGGCGTGGGGAAGGGCACAGCGTGGGCGAGTTCGTGACGGTCAGCAGCGACGAGCACGGCGTGGGCACCCTGCGCCTGGACCGACCGAAGGTCAACGCACTGAACCCGCAGCTGTGGGACGAGCTCGGCGAGGCCGCCGTCGCCCTCACCGAGGACGACGACGTCGGCGCGGTCGTGTTCTGGGGCGGGCCGAAGGTGTTCGCCGCGGGGGCTGACATCAAGGCCTTGGGCGAGATGCGGCTCACGGACTTCCTCGCCCACGGCGGACGGCTGCAGGAGGCCTTCAAGGCGCTCGCGCGCATCCCCAAGGTGACGATCGCCGCGATCAACGGCTACGCCTTGGGCGCCGGCTGCGAGCTGGCCCTGACCGCCGACTTCCGCTACGCGGCCGAGGACGCGCGGCTGGGCCAGCCCGAGATCTTGCTGGGCATCATCCCCGGAGCCGGAGGCACCCAGCGGTTGACCCGCCTGGTGGGGATCCAGAAGGCCAAGGAGATGGTCTTCGGGGGCCGCTTCTACTCGGCCCGCGAATGCCTGGACACGGGACTGGTCGACGGGGTCTTCCCCGCCGATCGCGTCTACGAGGAGGCGCTGGCCGCCGCCCGTCGTTACGCCGCAGGGCCCTACGCGCTGCGCATGGCGAAGCAGGCCATCGACGAGGGCATCGAGATGGACCTCGACAGCGCGCTGCGGTTGGAGACGACCCTGTTCAGTGCCTGCCTGGCCACCGAGGACAGCCGCATCGGTCTGGAGTCGTTCGTCGAGCACGGCCCGGGCAAGGCGGAGTTCGTCGGGCGCTAACGCGGCCGTGGACGCCAAGCAGGCCAACGTCGCCTACCACGACTGGGAGGCGGCCAACTACGACCGCAAGTGGTCGATCTCGTTCGACCAGCGCTGCATCGACTACGCCTACGGCCGCTTCCGCAAGGCCGTGCCCGAGCACCGCGGCGAGCGCTACCGCCGGGTGCTCGAGGTCGGCACGGGCACCGGGTTCTTCCTGCTCAACCTGTGGCAGGCCGGGGTGGTGGGGGAGGCGCACGCCGTCGACATCTCGTCGGGGATGGTCCGCGTCTGCGTGGGCAACGGCGAGCGCCTCGGGCTGACGGTGCACGGACGGGTCGGGGACGCCGAGGCGCTGCCCTACCCGGACCACCGGTTCGACCTGGTATGCGGCCACGCCGTCCTGCACCACCTGCCCGACCTGAAGGCCGCCTTCGCCGAGTTCCGCCGCGTCCTGCGCCCCGGGGGCAGGCTCGTGGTCGCCGGGGAGCCGACGCTGTTGGGCGACGCCGTGGCCGGCCAGGTCAAGAGATTGGCCCGGGTGGGCGTGAAGCTGGCCGCGGTGCTGGCCGGCTCCGAGCGGCTGTTGCGGCCCGACGGCCACGAGCCGTCCCCCGGCGACGAGGCCGCGGCGCTGGAGACCCTCGTGGACCAGCACACCTTCCAACCCGCGCGGCTGCGGCGACTGGCGGGCGAGGCGGGCTTCTGCCAGGTGCGCACCGTCACCGAGGAGCTCACCGCCAGCTGGTTCGGCTGGGCCAACCGCACGGTCCAGGCTCTGGTCCGTCCCGGCCTGCTGCCGCCGCGCTGGCCCTGGTACGCCTACCGCACCTGGCGGGCGCTGTTCGCGTTGGACGACCGGGTCGCCGCCCGGATCGTGCCCGGCGGCGTCTTCTACAACTGCATCCTGAGCGCCACCGCTCCCCGGGCAGACGACCGCGCCGCGGTCGGGGGACGGCAGCCACGATGACCGGCGAGCCGGTCGACGAGTGGGCCGCCGCGGGGCTGTCGCTGGGCGACGCCGACGAGCTCGCGCACGACCTGGCCCGTACCCACCGGCAGCTGGCAGCAGCCGCGGCGGTCGGCCGGGCAGGGGTGCTGCGGGCCGAGGCCGTCGCCGCGGCGTCGGAACTGGCCCCCGGCCCGGCCCCGGCCGGCCCCGCCCCGGTGCGCTGGGGATGGCGGCGCTCGCTGCGCTTCGGGCTCGAGCGGGGGATGTGGCTTCCCCGCTACCTGCCCCTGTACGCCCGCTACCTGGAGCAGCGGCTGCGCCACCCTCACGTCGACATGCGCGGCCTGGTGTTCTTCGGCCGCCGGGTCGAGCTGCACGCACGCCGCCACCACGGGCGGCTGCGGCTGGGGCCGTGGTGCTGGATCGGCGACGGCACCCGGCTGCGCTGCCACGAGGGCAACCTGCGGCTGGCCCCCAAGGTGGTCATGGGCTGCGACGTCGTCGTCAACGCCTACCTCGACGTGGAGATCGGGCAGAACACGCTGCTGGGAGACTGGCTGTACGTGTGCGACTTCGACCACAACCACGACCGCGTCGACGTGCCGATCAAGCGGCAGGGGCTGGCCAAGACGCCGGTGCGCATCGGCGAGGACGTGTGGGTCGGTGAGAAGGCGTCGATCCTGCGGGGCGCCGACATCGGTTCCGGCAGCGTCATCGCCAGCCAGTCGCTGGTCAAAGGCCACATCCCGCCGTTCTCAATCGCGGTCGGCAGCCCGGCCCGCGTCGTCCGCAGCCGCCTGCCGAAGGGCATGACCCCCGAGGAGGCGCTCGACCTCCAGCACCGCGGCCGGCCGATCCCCGGCGACCCCATGGGGGGGTAGCCTGCACATGGTGGCCTTGAGGGACTCCACTCGCGACCGCGTCCGCGGCTGGCTTCTGGGCGGCCCGCGCAACGTCGGTCTGTGGATGGTGCCGCTGTTCATCATGGTCGGCCTGCTGGGGGCGACCCTGGCTGGCGGGCTGGCCGTGCTCTACTACGCCCAGCAGGTCGCCGAGATCCGCGAATCCACCGAATCGGCGCGCGCCCAGCTCGACGAGGCGGTCGCGACCGTGCAACAGGTCGCCGACGAGGCGCGGCGGTCGATCGAGGCGCAGGTGAGCCAGGTCAACCAGTCGCTGTCGCCGGCCCCGCCGATCGCCTCCCCCAACGACGCCGGCGTCTACGCCGTGGCGGCCCGCCCGCTTGACGGCAGCACGCGCTCGGGCTCGGCGTTCACCGTCTACAGCGACCGGCGCGAGAGCTACCTGGTGACCAACTACCGGCTGGTGTCGACCGGGGACGGCTACGCCGTGTCCAGCGCCGAGGTCTTCGTGCCGCCCGAGAGCGTCACCGTGCGGGTCCACAGCTTCGACGCCCAGCGGGACCTGGCCATCCTGGTGCTCGACCGCGGCCCGCTTCCGGTGCTCGACTGGCGCCCGACACACCAGCCGCTGGTGCCGGGCGAGCAGGTGTTCCTGGCCGGCGTCAGCGACCTGCACACGCCCGCGGTGCTGCCCGGTCAGCTGGGCGGCGTCAGCCCCGATTCGGTGGTGGCGTCGATCCCCCTGGACCATCGGCTGGCGGGCGGGCCGCTGCTGGATGGCGACGGCCGGGTGGTTGCGGTCTCCACCCTGCCCGCGGCGTCGTCAGGGTCTGCCAGCCTGACGCTGGGCGTGCCCATCGGAAACGTGTGCCTGCGGCTGATCGTGTGCACGCCCGCCGAC
>DASZOD010000016.1:0-5317 GCA_035550935.1 Egibacteraceae bacterium
CTCGACGACGAGCACGGCGCCGCCATGGTCGCCCGCCATCTGCAGGCCTGCCGCCGCTGCGGAATGGCCGCGGACAGCATCCAGTTCCTCAAGGACCAGGTCGCGCGGTTCCGTCACGACCCGAGCCCCGAGCAGGTCCAACGGGTCGAGCGGGTCATCGACGAACTCACCGAGCGCTCGGCCGGCCCCGAGCGCTGAGGGATCCCTTACCGTGCGGACCGCCATGTGACAGGGCACCGTGGTGGCGAGCAGCACCGACACCCAGCGTTTCCAGGGCCGCGAGCACTTCCCGCCGGACACCGTCAAGTGGGAGCATCTGGTGAATAGCGCCAGGACACGGTGGCGCTGGCGCGAGGGGACGGCCTGTCTGCTGCGTCTGGCAGTTGACGATGCCGTGCTCGCGCATCTGTTCGGCGGTCACGACGGGGATGTCCACGGCAGCACCCCGATGCTCGGTATCGCACAACGACCGACGCAACCACGCCAGTACCTGGGTCCGATCACCGACGGCGGTCGGCGCCGTGATCAGCGACGATGCGATCCCAGGAGGGCAGCCTGACCGAGAAGAGGGTGGCGCGACAACAGCCACTCCTGCGTCGAGCGGTGCGATCGTGCGATCAGCTCCTGCGGAATAGCGCGGAGCCGCTACGGGTTCCGGCCTGAGTACCTGAGGTGAATGGAGCCCTACCCATGTCATCACCAGCCGACGACACGACCGCCGCAGCCGATCGCGTTCTGGACCGATACCGGACCTTCGCCGTCGTGGGGGCCTCACCGAAGCCGGGCAGGTCCAGCCATGGCGTCATGGGCGTCCTGCAGCGAAGCGGGTATGTGGTGATCCCTGTCAACCCCCAGGCGACCAAGGTACGGGGAGACCCGTGCTACCCAGACCTGGCGTCCATACCCGAGCCGGTGGAGGTGGTGGACATCTTCCGTCGCTCTGAGGCCGCGGGAGCGCACGTCGACGAGGCGATCGTGATCGGGGCGAAGGCCGTGTGGATGCAGCTGGGCGTCATCGACGAGGCTGCAGCGCAACGCGCCCGAGACGCCGGCCTGGAGGTTGTGATGGACCGCTGTCCCGCAATCGAGCTCGCGCGGCGTGCACGTGAGCGGGCGTCGGCGTGACCGAACAGGTCCGGTTTCACTTCGATCCCATCTGCCCTCGGTGCTACCAGAGCTCACACTCGCTCAAGCGTGTTAGCCACGTTGCAGGCGTGGGAGGCCATCGCCGCCGCTGTGCGTCTTCGCAACATGTCGCACCGCAACCCGGGCATGTGTACACGGGACAGGCGGCTGTGGGTCAGTGGGATTCGGACGGGCCACACCCCAGTGGAGGTCAGTCTTGCGCGTCAGGCCGCCGTCAGCGCTTGCGCTGGCGCCGGCGTTGCTCCCGGCGCTCGGCCCGCTCGCGGGCCGCCAGCGCGTCGGCCTCGGCGACGGTCGGCGCGGTCCCGCCGAGGTGCGCCGGCAGCCACCAGCGGTCATCCTCGCCGGCCGGGCGCTGCGGGTAGTCGGCGGCCGCCTTGTCGACCAGCTCGGTGATGGCGGCCATGAGCCGTGCGGTCACCTCGGCGGGGTCGTCGCCGGGCTCGTAGGGCACCGGCTCGCCGAACGTCACGGTGACGGCGACGCCGCGCTGGAAGTTGGGCGGCCGGCCCTTGGTCAGCAGGCGCTGGCTGCCCCACACCGCCCCGGGGACGAGGGGGGCGCCGGCGGCCATGGCCATGCGCGCCGCGCCGGACTTGGCATCCCTGGGCACGAACGACCGGCTGATGGTGGCCTCGGGGAACATGCCGACCACCTCGCCGCGGCGCAACGCGGCGGTGGCGGTCGCGATCGCCTCCGCCGCCCTGCCGAAGCGGTCGACGGGGATGTGGCCCATCGCCCGCATCAGCGGCCCGGCCAGGCGATGGTCGAAGATCTCCTTCTTGGCCAGGAAGCGCACGAGGCGGCGCCGGCCTCGGGCGGCGTAGCCGACGAACGTGAAGTCCAGGTAGCCGACGTGGTTGGTGGCGACGACCGCCGGTCCGCGGCGGGGCATGTGCTCGGCGCCGGCCACCGTGATGCGCCAGCCCATCACCTTGAACATGGTCAGGACGAGGGCGATCACGACCCGGTAAGCCAGCTCCATCGGCGTCAGCCTAGACGGCCCCGCGGCGCGCCGGATGCACTACCGGCAGGCGGCGACCGTGTACGGGTAGGGGTTGACCGGGCCGCCGCCGCCGGGATGTGCCTCGAAGTGGACGTGGGGCGCGCCTCCCCGGGCGTTGCCGCTGTTGCCGTTGCTGGCGATGGGCTCGCCGGCTTCCACCCGCCGGCCCGGCCCGTAGCCCGGCGCGATGCGCTGCAGGTGGGCGTAGTAGTAGACGATGCCGTCGTCGCCCCGCAGGTACAGTCCCACCCCGCCCAGGCCGCTGGCGGAGTGGCGGGCGATCACGCCGCTGGTGATCGCGTAGACGTCGGCAGCCATCGGCGCGAAGATGTCCACGCCCTTGTGCCTGCGCCCGCCCGAGCGGGGCGCCCCCCAGGTGTCGCGAAAGTGGTAGGGGGCGGCCATCGGGCAGGCGTAGACGCCCCGCTGGCCCCCGCGCGACACCTGGCGCTGCCGGCTGCGGCGGCTGGCCAGCTCCTGTTCCCGGGCCTGCGCCTGAGCGAAGGCCGCCTCCAGCTCGCCGCGCAGACCCACGAGACGCTGCTCGTCGGCGGTGAGTCCGGCCACCCGCGCGTCGAGCGTCGCCCGGCGCTGCGCCAGGGCGTCGCGGGCCGCGACCGCCCGCTCGATCGTCTCCCGGTCACGGCTGCCGACGCTGTCCAGCAGCCGGGCCCGGTCGACGGCCGCGACCATCTCCTGGGCGTCCAGCAGCATCTCCATCGCGTCGGCCTGGCCGTACTTGTAGACCCAGATCGCGCGGCCGGCCAGCGCGGCCCGGGCCTGCTCGGCCGCGACCTGCAGGGCCGCGACGTCGGCTTCCAGCCGGCCACGCTCGGTGCGGGCGCCGTCGAGACGGTCACTGACGGTCTCCAGCTCGGTCACCACCGCCACGACGCGCGCCTGGAGGGCGTCACGCTCGGCGCGGGCCTGGTCGAGCTCACCGGTGGCGGCCGCGCCGGCGGGCCACAGCGTCGCCACCAGGGCGGCCATCCCTGCGATGGCCAACAGCAGGCGCACGCGCACGAGCACGTTCACAAGCTCCCCCGGGGCCGTCGACGTCGCATGCCCCCCAACCGATCAGCGGCGACGTGCGGGCTCGCTGCGCTGGCGGTCCCGGCGGGAGACTAGCGGCTGGGACAAGTCACACCAAGTTCCCCCGGCGTTGGACCCCCGCGCCCCGCCAGCGCACAATCGGGCCGTCACCGCCGACGCACCGAGCGTGGGGGCCACCATGGAATCGCCTGCTCCAAGGCCCAGAGACCGGCCCTGGCTCATGCGCACGTACTCGGGCCACACCTCGGCCAAGGCCTCCAACGAGCTGTACCGGGGCAACCTGGCCAAGGGCCAGACCGGTCTGTCGGTCGCCTTCGACCTGCCGACGCAGACCGGCTACGACGCCGACCACGTCCTGGCCCGCGGCGAGGTGGGCAAGGTCGGGGTGCCGGTCTGCTCGATCGAGGACATGCGGGCGCTGTTCGACGGGCTGCCGCTGGCCGAGATGAACACGTCGATGACGATCAACGCCACCGCGGCGTGGCTGCTGGCCCTCTACATCGCCGTCGCCGACGAGCAGGGCGCCGACCCGGACCACCTGCGCGGCACCACCCAGAACGACATCCTCAAGGAGTACCTGTCGCGGGGAACCTACGTGTTTCCCCCTGAGCCCAGCCTGCGGCTCACCCGCGACGTGGTCGTCTACACCGTCAGGCACGTCCCCCGCTGGAACCCGGTCAACGTCTGCAGCTACCACCTGCAGGAAGCGGGCGCGACTCCGGTTCAGGAGGTGGCGTTCACCCTGGCCACCGCCACCGCGATCCTCGACGCGGTGCGATCATCCGGCCAGGTCCCCGAGACCGAGTTCGCCCGCGTGGTGGGACGCATCAGCTTCTTCGTCAACGCCGGCATCCGCTTCGTCGAGGAGTGCGCCAAGCTGCGGGCGCTGGCCGTCCTGTGGGACGAGCTGTGCCGCACCCGCTACGGCGTCACCGACCCGAAGCTGCGCCGTCTGCGCTACGGCGTGCAGGTCAACTCGCTGAACCTGACCGAGGCCCAGCCCGAGAACAACATCGCCCGCATCCTGCTGGAGACGTTGGCGGTCACCCTCAGCCGTGACGCCCGCGCCCGGGCGGTGCAGCTGCCGGCGTGGAACGAGGCGCTGGGCCTGCCACGGCCCTGGGACCAGCAGCTGTCGCTGCGGATGCAGCAGATCCTGGCCTACGAGACCGACCTGCTGGAGCACGACGATCTGTTCGCCGGCAGCCGGGTGATGGCCGAGCTGGAAGGCGACATCGCCGACGCCGCGCGCGCCGAGTACCGCAGGGTCCTGGACCTGGGTGGCGCGGTGGAGGCGGTCGGCTACATGAAGGCCGAGCTCGTGGTCTCCAACGCGCAGCGACTGCGCCGGGTCGAGTCCGGCGAGCAGGTGGTGGTCGGCGTGAACCGCTTCACCGAGACCGAGCCGTCGCCGCTGACCGGCGAGACCGGGTCTGGCATCCTGCGCATCGACCCGGCCGGCGAGGCGGACCAGGTCGAGCGCCTGGAGGCGTTCCGCGCCAGCCGGGACGTCGCCGCGGTCGGCCGAGCCCTGGACGCACTGCGCAGCGCGGCGGCCTCCGGCGACAACGTCATGCCGGCTTCGATCGCGGCGGCCGCGGCGGGGGTCACGACCGGCGAGTGGGCCGACGCCCTGCGGGCGGTGTTCGGCGAGGGCCGGGCGCCCACCGGTGTGGCCGGGGCCGTCGGCGGCAGCGCAGGCCAGGGCCTGGCCACGGCTCGCGCCAGGGTCGCCGCCGCCGAGCGACGGCTGGGACGCAAGCTGAAGCTGCTGGTGGGCAAGCCCGGGCTGGACGGCCACTCGTCGGGCGCCGAGCAGGTCGCCGTGCGCGCCCGCGACGCCGGCTTCGAGGTGGTCTACGAGGGCATCCGCCTGACCCCCGCCCAGATCGCACGGGCCGCGGCCGACGAGGACGTCGACGTCGTGGGCCTGTCGATCCTGTCGGGCTCGCACCTGTCGCTGGTCCCCCAGGTGCTCGAGGGGCTGCGGGCCCAGGGTCTGGACGTGCCGGTCGTCGTGGGCGGCATCATCCCCCCAGACGACGCCGCCACCCTGCTGGGCGCCGGCGTCGCCGCGGTCTACACCCCCAAGGACTACGAGCTGTCCCGCAT
>DASZOD010000017.1:0-6260 GCA_035550935.1 Egibacteraceae bacterium
GTGGCGGTGCACGGTCTCGCCGAACAGCCAGGCCGGGCGACCCAGCTCGTCGAACTCCGGCAGCGGCCCGAAGCCCTGCAGGAAGTACAGGACCGCGGCGACCGTCTCGGTGAAGTTGTCACCGATCGGGGCGCAGCCGGGCACGTTGATGACCGGGACGCCGAAGGCGCTGCGGTAGTCCTTGCCCAGGAAGTCCATCAGGCTCATCGCGCCGGTGGGGTTGCCATCGGCGGAGGGGATCCCGCCCCAGGTCGCACAGGTGCCGATGGCGATCGCCGCGGCCGCACCTGGCGCCAGCCGCGCGATCCACTCGTCGGCGGTGACCGCCCGGTCCTCGCCGTCAGGCCCCCACGGCTCCTCGCCGTTGCCGGCCCAGTACCCGCCGGTCTCCAGCGCCTTGGTCTCGTCGGTGATAGAGCCCTCCA
Source organism: Egibacteraceae bacterium (assembly GCA_035550935.1). Classification (GTDB taxonomy): domain Bacteria; phylum Actinomycetota; class Nitriliruptoria; order Euzebyales; family Egibacteraceae; genus DASZOD01. The sequence continues at coordinate 426 of DASZOD010000017.1, forward strand.
GGATGATCACGTATGGGGCGTCAAGCTCGCCGCGCAGTGCTTGCTCGTGAGCGCGCAGGTAGTTGGGTCCCGACTCCAGGTTGACCACCGGGTGGTGCAAGACCACCCGCGGCAGGCCAGGGTGGCTGCCCATCATCAGGGTCTCGAGTGACGGAGTCGTCGCGCCGGTCACCGACACGGTGCAGCCATCGCAGCTCATCCCTGAGAACCAGAAGGCGTGCACCTTCTCCAACGGCCCGATCCGGCTGATCCGTCCTGCACGCGCAACCGGCTCCAGCTCGTCCTCCATCGTCCGGCCGGAGAACAGCCCGAAGTCGCCGTACTCCTCGCGTTCCCGGTAGCGCTCGACCGGCCCCAGCGCGTCGAGCAGGCGCTGAGCGGGCGTCTTGTCTGGCGTCCTGACCACGTCGTTCACGTCTTCTCCCTGCCGACCACGGTCCGTCTAGACCGGCACGCTGCAGGCGGCCGCATTCCTGGATAACAGGAGTGGGTTGCCGGGTTGGTGGGCCCGGATGCCACCCGGCCGCGGCGGCCGCCACAGGCCCATAACTGCCCCAACTCAGGTTGCCGACGAGCCCTCCGGCACAACCGCGTCTCGCTAACCTCCGCGGCTCGGAACCTCGAAGGCCACCTTTACCGCCACAGCGGCGCAGCGCACGGCGCCGACATGACTGTGAGCGAACTGTTATCCCGCCCCCTCACAGCGCGCCGGCGACGGGCCGTCCAAGGCCCCCGGTGACCCGCCGGCTGCTGCACCACGCCACCTGTGCCAGACCTCGACAGGAGGATGCGGCTGGCCAACGTCACCGCGTCAGGAGCGTCAGCCCTGGTCACCACACAGCGGACGGCGCCGAGAGTCGGTGCCCGCTGGGAAGGTGCGCTGCTTCATCGTCGGCGAGGCGGCGTCTGTCCTGCGCTCGTCGGGCCGCCGGAGGCCCGCCGTGGCGCTCCGCGAGCGTACCGGCCTAGTAGTCCTCCTCCTGCTCCAGGACCAGGCCTTCGAGGTGGTCGCGGGCGGTGTCGCGGTCGTGGTCGCTGGCCTCCTGGCCTTCCGAGCGCTCGCGCGCCAGCCTGCGCACGTCGTCGGGGTCGATGCCCTCGTCGGCCAGCGCCCGCAACTCCTCCTCGTTGAGCTCGAGCTCGGGGTGCTCGCTCAGGCGCCTGCGGATGCTCTCGCCCGGGGTGACCGGCCGCGGGCGCCGCCCAGCGCGCTGGCTGTCACGGGGTGCGTTCTTACGTTCGCGCGCCATCGCTTACACCAGCGAGTCGATGTCGGCTTGCTTGCCACGGACGGCGTCGGCGGCTCGATGCAGGTCGGCCAACTCGTCGTCGGTGAGGTCCAGCTCCACGATCTCGGCCACCCCTTCAGCTCCCAGCCGGGCCGGCACGCCCAGGTAGACGTCAAAGATGCCGTACTGGCCGGTCACCCAGGCGCAGACCGGCAGCACCGCCCCCTCGTCCCGGGCGATCGCCGCGACCATCCGGGCGGCCGCCGACGACGGAGCGAAGTAGGCAGAGCCGTCCTTGAGCAGCGCGACGATCTCCGCGCCGCCGTCACGGGTGGACGCCACCACGTCGGCGATCTCCTCCTGCGACAGCAGCTCCGTCAGGGGCTTGCCGTCGACGCTGACCTGCGAGGGCGCCGGCACCATGGTGTCGCCGTGCGAGCCGAGCGTGATCGCCTCGACGGCAAGTGGCGAAACCCCCAGCTTCCCGGCCACCTTGTCCTGCAGCCGAGCGGTGTCCAGCATCCCCGCCTGGCCCATGACCCGCTTGGTCGGGAACCCCGACACCCGCTGGAACAGCGCGGTCATCTCGTCCAGCGGGTTCGTCACCACGATCACGACCGCGTCGGGCGAGGACCGGGCGATCTCGTCGGCGACGCCGCCGACGATCTTGGCGTTGTCGGTCAGCAGGTCCGTGCGGCTCATCCCGGGCCTGCGTGGCTTGCCGGCCGTCACGACGACGATGTCGCTGCCTTCGCTGGGCCCGTAGTCGTTGGTGCCGGTCACCGGCGTCTCGTAGTGCTCGATCGGGCGGGACTGGTTCATGTCCAACGCCAGTCCCTGCGCCAGTCCCTCGACGATGTCGGTCAGCACGACCTCGTCGGCGTAGCCAGCCTGAGCGATCCGCATCGCGGTGGTCGACCCGTACTTTCCGGCACCAACCACGGTGATCTTCACGCTCAACGGCTCCTTGCCCGACCACGGCGAGACCCCAACGACCACACCCTACCCTGCTGTCCGCGCCGGTCGCCAAACGCCTGAGGGTCGTGTGCCCGCCAATGGCACCCCGGTCTGCGGACCTCGGACCCGGCCTACCGCTCGCGGGCGTCCTGGCTGCGCTGCAGCAGCTTCGCGCAGTCCGCCGACAGCACGCAGGCCGCGCAGTTGGGCAGTGTCGGGTGACACCAGCGGCGGCCGACCTCCCAGGCCGGGTACTGCAGAGCGCTCGGCGGGCCGGCGTGGCTTGCGCGGAGCGCGTCGAGGAGATCCCCCTCCCCGTCGCGGTCGACCAGCCCGGTGCGCAGCAGCACCCGGCGCACGTGCTCGTCGCAGGCGACGGCGTCGGCCTTGAACGGGCTCAGGGGCGTGCGCAGGAGGCGCTTGAGCAACTCGACGACCGCCGCCGACTTGGCTGGGCCGATGCCGGGGAAGTCCTCCAGTCGGGCGCTGAGCTCGCTTTCGCTGGACGCCCCCGACCACAGCGCGGCGGCGTCGCCACCGAAGCGCCCGACCACCCGACGGGCGGCGGCCACGACGTCAGCGGCGACAGCGTCGGCCTGCTCGTGCAGCGCCGGTTGCTGGGCGATCGCCGCCCGCACCGTCTGGGGTGCGGCGTCCAAGCGCGCCGGCTCCAGATGGCCCAGCCGCTGCTTGAGCCGGTGGGGCAACGCCCATTCGCTCTCCACGTCGGCGCCCCGTTCGACGACCACGCCCAGCAGGTAGGCGAACGGATCGGTGAGGACCAGCGCGTTGGCCTCAGGGTCGCGGGTGAAGTAGGGGCGGACCTCCTCGGAGGCCAGCTGCTTGCCGAAGTGCAGGAGGGTGCGCACCACCGGAGGCGCCCCGTGGGGCGGTTCCGCGGGCCGCTCGGCGACGACCTCCGTAGCCGGCACGGGAGGCGGCGCGCCGTCGGTCGCCGCGGCCTCCGCGTACCAGCGCAGCTGGTCGTCGGCGGCTAAGTCCTCCAGCGGGAGGTCGACGACCGCCCCGGCTGCGCGCAGCCGCTCGACGACGGGTCCCGCCAGGGCGTCGTCGGCGTGGATCTCCACACCCAGCCCTTCCAAGGGCCCGGCGCGCACCGCCAGCGCCTCGACCACCCCCCGCCCCCAGGCGGCCCGGTCGGGGAGCGCACGCTCGCCGGTCGGCACGGCGACGACGGTGTCGGGGTCGACAAGCCCGCAGACGGTCGACAGCACCAGCCAGGGCAGCCCCCGAGACTCGGCGTGGCGCCGGCGCCGCCCGAACAGGTCCGAGCGTGACAGGTCCTCGCCGGTCCTGGCGATGTCGCCGGGGGCTTGGGGGTCACCGACCAGCAGCACCGCCGGGCCAGGCCCCGAGCGACGGCGGACGAGCCTGGACGTGGCCGCACGGTGATGCACGAAAGCAAGGTCGCCGGCCGACGACTGCGCCCGGCGCACCTGGTAGCCCGCGCTGCGCCAGGCCGGCGCGTAGCGCGACAGGGGGTTCTGCCAGGCCCGCAGATGGCGGCGTAGCCCCCCCGGCAGCGGCTTGCCGACGAGGTCCTCGATCTCGCTCGGCCCGAGCACGATCCAATGCAACGAGGAGCCTTGCAGGTGAGCGGTCAGCGGGGCCAGTTCTGCGGCTGGTTCCCCGCCCGCCTCCCGACCGGCAGGCACGGCCGGCGCCACCCGGATGAAGGCGACCTGCTCGGGGCCCAACCCGGTCGTTTGCGCCCGGAAGCCGGCCCGTGTCCAGGCCTCGGCGTACACGGAGCGGTCCGACCAGAACGCTGGCGCGTGACGGCGGGCCGAGGCGGGCAGAAGCGTGCCGGTGATCTGCTCGATCTCGTCGTAGCGCAACACGAGCCGCTCGTCCGAGCGGGCCCTCAGGTACTTCGTCAGACGATCGAGTGCCATCACCCCTCCCGCAGCATCAAGGCTGGGGACCTCAAGGAACTATCGGTCCAACGGACCCCCGCCGCAACCGCCCGCCTGTCCGGCACGACCGACGAACCACCGGCACCCGCCGGTCTGGGGAGCACGGCCGCTTCTGTCACCGCGCTTTGCTCCGGTGGCGCGCTGCCAGCACCGTATTGTGCAGCAACATCGCCCGGGTCATCGGACCCACACCGCCGGGGACGGGGGTGATCGCCCCGGCGACCTCGGAGACCTCGGCGAAGTCCACATCGCCGACCAGACGCCCGTCGGAGTGGCGACTGATGCCCACGTCCAGCACCGTGGCCCCCGGCTTGACCATCGGGCCGGTCAGAGTGTGCGGCGCCCCGGCGGCGACCACGACGATGTCGGCTCGGCGGGTATGGGTCGCCAGATCGGCGGTGCCGGTGTGGCACATGGTCACCGTGGCGTTGCCACCTGCCGCCTTGAGCGACAGCAGCAACGCCAGGGGCCTGCCGACCAGCTGGGAGCGCCCGACGATGACCACGTCGGCTCCGGCCACGGGGACTTCGTACTCGGTGAGCAGCACCTGGCAGCCCAGCGGGGTGGCGGGCACGAACAGCGGGTCGCCGCGCAGCAGCCGGCCGCCGCTGACCGGATGGAGGCCGTCGACGTCCTTGGAGGGGTCGATGCGCTCCTGCACCGCGACCGGGTCGAGGTGGCCCGGCAACGGCAGCTGGACGATCAGGCCGCTGACGGCCGGGTCGGCGTTGAGCCGATCGACTACGGCGAGCAGCTCCTCCTGGCTGGTGTAGGCGGGCAGGCGCATCCCCAGCGAGCGCATGCCCACCGCCCGACAGTCGCGTTCCTTGCCGTCGACGTACACAGCGCTGGCCGGGTCGTCGCCCACCAGCACCGCCGCCAGGGCCGGCACGACGCCGCGGGCGGCCAGTTCGGCCACCTCGCCGGCGATCCGCTCTCGCACCACCGCCGCCGTGGCCTTGCCGTCCAGGATGCGCGCTGTCACCGCCGCTCTCCCTCCGGCGCCTGCCCCGGTCGCCCGGGCGCATCATGCCCGACGCGGTCAGCGCAACGCCTCCACCAGCCCGGACAGGGTGGAACCAGCCAGCCAACCGGGCGGGCGCACACCTCCAAGCAGCGGCGCGAGCGGCACGGCCAGCGTCGCTGCAGCCAACAGCAGCCCGCCGCCGGTCAGGACGGTGCGGGTCCACGCCTGGCGTCGGCGCGGGCCGGGGCTGCGCTCGGCCAACAGGAAGGCCCAGGCCGCAGGGGGCGCCACCAGTGCCGCCAGCAGCGACCGGTGCGCCGCGGCGTGCGCGCACAGGTGACCGGCGGCCGCCCCGGGGGCCGCGCAACAACCCAGCGCCCAGCGTCGGAACGGCCACGGCCGCGGCCAGCACGACCAGCCACGGCCAGGGGACCGCGTCGGTCGGCCGCGGCGTGGCGCAGCGACGCCCCGTCGACGCGGTCCATCTCGATGAAGCCCCCGCCGGCCAGGGGTCCGTCGCGCAGCGGGCCGCTGCGGTACACCCGCACCAGCGCCGGGTGGTCGATGCGCCGCAGCCAGCGCCCCCGAGTCTCGGCCTCGCCGGCCAGCAGGTCGGGTCTGATGAGCTTGAGCGCCCGACGCCGGCCGAGCCCGTCGCGGGCTTCCCACACCTGTCCTTCGCCGCCGCAGCCGACCAGGCGCACCAGCCCCAGACCAGCGACGACGTGGAGGCGGCGGCTGGGGG
>DASZOD010000018.1:0-4302 GCA_035550935.1 Egibacteraceae bacterium
CTGGGCGGCGGTGGGCAGCGGCGGGGTGGGGCCCAGCGTGCGCCGCAGCGCCGGGCCGGGGTCCAGCGGCGGCTGGGTGACCGTCAGGCGCCACCGGCCCCCGGCCAAGGCGAACGGCCCGCTGGTGACGATGTCGTCGGGGCCGTCACCGCCGCCGCCCATGAAGTCGTCGGCCCACAGCGGTGGCCCGGCCGACCGGTCGACGGTCCAGTCCCAGTACGGCAGGGTCACGGTCGGGGCGATGCGCTGCAGGTCGACCTCCAACTGGCGCAGGTACTCGCGATGCCAGGGCAGGAACGCCGGGCCTCCGTGTGCGGGACCGCCCAGCTCGAACACCCGCTGGTGCTCTCGGACGTAGCGGTCGTAGCCGCCGTTGGCCTTCAGCTGCAAGACGGCGTTGACGAACGCCAGCCGCTCCTGGGCGGTCAGGGCGCTGTGGTTCTTGCGTTCCGCCAAGGGCTTTCCCCTCAGTTCGAGCAGCACAGACCCGCCGCCAGCCGCCGGACGGGACCGCTGCGGTTCACAGCCTGACCTGTGCGGCCGAGCACCGGTCCACACGAAAGGGCACCCCCGGGGACACGGATCACTGCCCTAACGGGCGCAGCTCGGGCGTTTGCGCCCCGGTGCCTTCCCCCTGCTGCTCAGTCCATCCCGGGTGAGGCCTGATTGGCTCGTTTGGGGGATCTCCGCCGGCCAGGTTGGGCGTAGCTTCTGTCGCGACGCCGCCCCGCCGTGGCGGGCGACGGCTGTCGGTGCGAGCGATGGGGGAGACGAGCTGGCGTGACGCCCACGGGCGGGTGGTCGACGGGGGTTGCGCTGACCCCGTCCTGGTGCGATGGGCTCGGGGGGCTGCCGGGGTGGCGGCTGCCGTGAGCAGCCCGGACCAGGCGGTGCGCCGGCCGTGGCTGCCGGCGTGCCTGGCCGCCCACGGCTTCACCCACGGCCGCGTGCAGGCGCGGTCGTACCTGGTGGTCGACGAGCGGGTCGACGACGCGGTCACCGTCACCGTCCTGGCTTGGCCGGCCGCGGACGAGGACGGTCGCCTGCGCTTCGACGACCTGGGGGGTGGCCGCGAGATCGGACTGTCGCTGGCCGCGTTGCGCGACCAGCTGTACCGGGGCTGGCTGCGCCGACCGCCGCGCCTGGGCGACGTGTTCGCCGCGGCACTGTCGGCCCGGGCCCGCGCCGCGCTGAAGCAGCAGCGGGAGCTGGCCTGGGACGAGCCGCTGGCCGGTCTCGTCGACGGGCCGGTGTACGACCTCAGCGCGGAGGCCCGCAGAGCCGCAAAGCTCGCCTTCTACGCCGGCGTGGCCGCCATCCATGCCAGCGAGGACGCGCAGCGCTGGGAGCTGCTGCCCAAGGCCGACCGCGGCGGCGAGCCCGCACCGGTGCGCCGGCTCTTGCCGGGCGCGGAAGGAGTCCCCGGTGGCTGAGGCCCCATGGGAGCTGCCCGCCACGCTGCTGGAGCGGGCCGAAGGCGACTTCGTCGACGCCTGCCGCCGAGGGCCCGACGAGCTGGTGTACTTCCTGCTCAACGTCGGCGACGGGGACACCCAACTGCTGTTGCTGCCCGTCGACCCCCACAGCGGCCAGCGCCGGGCCGCGGTCGTGGACGTGGCCACCGTCGGCAAGCTGCCGGCGCTGCTCGAGTCGCTGGCGGCTGAAGGGATCCTGCCGCCGCTGGACACCTCGGGGCTGTTTCCGGTCGTGGTCGGCACCCACCCTCACACCGACCATCTGGCGGGCATGCCCGAGTTCCTGGGGCGCTTCGGCGGCCAGGTCGAGCAGTACTGGGAGCCCGGCTACTACCACCCCTCCGGCGCGTTCATGGAGACCATGGTGGCGCTGGAGCAGCATCGGGGGATCATCCACGTGCAGCCCACCAGCGGCACCTCCTGCTACCTGGGCAACGTCAAACTGACGGTGCTGGCGCCGGGCGTCGGGCTGAGCAACCGCTTCGACACATACGGCACCGAGGTCAACGACGCCTCCGTCGCCCTGAAGGTCGAGTTCCCCGCGGGCCGGGTCGCCTGGCAGCCCGACGAGCGCGAGCCGGAGCACCGCAACCGGGTCTACCTGCGGCTGGATGCGCCCTGGTCGATCATCCTGGGCGCCGACGCGCAGACCACCTCCTGGGCCCAGGCCGCCGTCGACTTCCCCCAGCTGCACCGGGGCCGCAACCCTGTCCTGTACCAGGAGCTGCGTGCCGCCCAGGGCCGCGACCACCTTCAGGCGCAGATCCTGAAGGTCTCCCACCACGCCTCCAAGCACGGCATCAACCTGGAGCTGGTCGAGCGCATCAAGCCCCGGCTGGCGCTGGTGTCGTCGGTGGCCGGCGGGGGCCGCTACAACTTCCCCCACCTGCTGGCCCTGGAGGCCATCCGCGAGGCACTGGAGCCCACCACGACCAAGGCCAGCGCCCGCAGCCCCGACCATGACCTGGGCATCCACTACACCGGCGCACGCACCCAGGCAGCCGACGGCGCCGGCCAGGCGCTGGGGTCCATCGCGCTCATTGTGCCGACCAAGCGCAACGCCAGGCTGCGGCTGGGGCGCCTGGGCGACGAAGCCGACGACCCCGTCGACCTGGCCCGGTCGCGCCGCCTCGTCCGCCTGCACGCCTGAGGCCAGGAGGACCGCGATGGCGCTGATCGACGAGGGGGCGGCGGTGTGCGCGCGTCTGGCCGCGGGCGGCTGGCGCAAAGCTGCTGGCCCGCCCACGAGCTCGACACCACCGCGGCCGACTGCGCGCCGAGCTGGCCAGGGACCTGCCCGGCATCGACCGCACCGTGGCGGGCTTCGAGGACTTCGCCGGCGAGGGGCGGCGCGGCATCGAGGCGGGCCGGCCGGCGCGCAGCCTGCTGTACCGCGCCGTGGCCGCACCCGGCGTGGTCGAAGACGGCCACGCCAATCCCTCAACGGTTTTCCCGACACCGGCCGACGTCGAGGCCGTCGAGAGCCTCGGCCGGGGTTCAGGGTCGCCACACGGCTCGCATCGACACGGAGGCACCGTCATGAAGCCGGACTGTGAATTGTCCACGCGCAGCTCGATCCGGGCCTTCTACGCCCGCGAGCACCTGCTGATCGTGGCCGAGGGCGAGCTGCCCTCCCCGGGCTACCTCGTCGACATCGAGCAGAGCCTGATCGAGATCTTCCCGCCGCAGTTCAGCCTGCTGCGCTGCCGCCGACCCGGGGTGTTCCCCGCGGTAATCACCCCCTTCCGGCACTCGGAGAGCTTCCGCATCGGCGAGACCCGCCCCGAGCAGGTCACCGTCCACCACGCCGAAGGCTCAGACGAGGTGGTCGTCGAGGACTGCGGCGCGGAGCTCGGCGCCTACGCTCAGGCGGTCGGCGAAGGCCCCACTCAGAAAGTGTTTGAGATGGGACTATCGGGCCGTGAGGGGCTGCCAAGGGCGCCGTCCGGGTAGGGGTGCGAGTCGTCGGGTCATGATGCCGATCATGGCCCATTTGGTCATGGCCTCGGCGGTGGCGGGCAGCCGTTCGTAGTCGTGGTCAAGGCGTCGGCAGCGCACGATCCACGCCAGGGTGCGCTCCACCACCCAACGGCGCGGCAGGGCCGCGAAGCCCTGCTGGCCGGCGGGCTTGCGGACCAGTTCGATGGTGACCCGCAGAACCTGGTGGGCGTAGACCACCAGCCGGCCGGCGTAGCCGCCGTCGGCGAACACCGTCGCCACCGACGGCATCGCGAACCGCAGCCGCCGCAGCACCTGCATGCCACCGTCGCGATCCTGCACGTTGGCGGCGGTGACTATCACCACCAGCAGCAGCCCGAGGGTGTCCACCACGACGTGGCGTTTGCGGCCGTTGACGCGTTTACCGGCGTCATAGCCGCGGCTGTCACGCCCCACGGTGTCGGCGCCCTTGACTGCCTGAGCGTCCACGATCCCGGCCGAGACCAGCGGGTCGCGGCCGTCGGAGTCGCGCACCCGGTCGCGCAGCGCGTCGTGCACACGATCCACAGTGCCGTCGTCGCGCCAGCGTTTGAAGTACCAGTACACCGTCTGCCACGGCGGCAGGTCATGGGCCAGTTGCCGCCACGAACAGCCGGTGCGCAGCACATAGAAGATCGCGTTGACGATCTCGCGGCGCAGGTGCTTCTCGCGGCGTCCACCGGTGTTCGGAGGGGGCAGCAGCGGCTCGATCAGCCTCCACTGCTTGTCGGTCATGTCGGAGGGATATCGGGCGCGGCCAGGACCAGGGGAAGTCGCCACCACCCCGCATACTTACACCGGTGTAACTCAAGTCGATGGAACCGCCGCAGCGGCATCTCAAACACGTTCT
>DASZOD010000019.1:0-11379 GCA_035550935.1 Egibacteraceae bacterium
GGCCGCCCAAGTGCTGGGCAGGACCGGCATCGGCCCGCGGGCGCCGGCGGGGCTGTCGCCGCGGATGCGGCCCATGCGACTCCACCAGGTGGACGTACCTGGCGGCCATCCACCTGGTGGAGTCGCGCATGGGCCGCATCCGCGGCGACAGCCCCGCCGGCGCCCGCGGGCCGATGCAGTTCCTGCCCAGCACTTGGGCGGCCTACGGCGACGGCGACATCGACGACCCCGGCGACGCGATCCGGGCCGCCGCCCGCTACCTGGTCGCGCATGGCGCGCCGGGCGACATGCGCCGGGCCCTGTACGCCTACAACCACAGCGACCGCTACGTGGAGGCCATCCAGGCCTACGCCGCGGTGATGGCGGCCGACGAGCGGGCCTTCTTGGGCTACTACCACTGGCGGGTCTACTACCGCACCACCGGCGGCGACGTGGTCCTGCCCGAGGGCTACGGCGGCTGAGCGCTGAGGACTGGAGGGCGCGGCAGCGCCCGCAGGCGAGACGCCTGTCTGAGGACCGGAGGGCGCGGCGGCGCCCGCAGGCGAGGCCTCGTACTCGGCGTTAGGGTACGGCAATGCCCGCCCGGCGCCGCGGCCCGCGGTCGGACACCAGCCGGCGCACGAACCTGGGCCTGCTGGTGCTGCTGGCCGTCGCCTTCGTGACCGGCGCGCTGGCCTTCGCCGCCGGCACCCGCGCCGGCGGGCTCGTGGTCGCGGCCCACGGCGCCGCCGGGCTGGGGCTGTTGGCGCTGGCGCCGTGGAAGCAGCTGATCGTCCGACGGGGGCTGCGGCGGCGCCGCGCTGGCAAGCCGGCGTCGGTGGCGCTGATCGGCCTGGTCGTCGCGGCGGTCGCCGCGGGCGTGGCGCACGCCGCGGGGGTGGCGCGCCTGCCCGGCGGGCTCACCGCCATGCAGGTTCACGTCGGCGCCGCCCTGGCGGCCGCTCCGCTGGCGGCCTGGCATGTCCGGGCCCGCCCGGTGCGTCCCCGGCGCACCGACCTGTCCCGGCGGGCGCTACTGCGGGCCGGTGCCCTGTCGGGCGGCGCGGCGCTGACCTGGGGCGGCCTGGAGGGCGCGCTGGCCGCGGCCGGGCTGCCCGGAGCGCGCCGGCGCTTCACCGGCTCGCACGAGACCGGCTCGCGGGACCCGGCGGCGATGCCGGTCACCCAGTGGATCGCCGACCGCGTGCCCGCCGTCGACCCGGGAAGCTGGCGGCTGCGGCTGGCCGCCGGCCACCGCGTCGCCGAGCTGGGCTACGAGCAGGTCACCGCCTTCGACGACCGGCTGCGGGCGGTGCTGGACTGCACCGGCGGCTGGTGGGCGGTCCAGGACTGGGCGGGGGTGCGCCTGGACCGGCTGCTGCCCCACACCGGCGACGCCCGCAGTGTCGTGGTCACCTCGGTCACCGGCTACCGGCGCCGGCTGCCGGTGGCCGACCTGGCGTCGCTGCTGCTGGCCACCCGCGCCGGCGGGCGCCCGCTGTCGGCGGGCCACGGCTTCCCGGCCCGGCTCGTCGCGCCGGGGCGGCGGGGATTCTGGTGGGTGAAGTGGGTAACCAGCATCGAGCTGGACCCCGCCCCCTGGTGGCTGCAGCCACCGTTCCCCACCCGCTAGGCAGGCAACAGGAGCCGCCATCGCCTCCTCCGTCTCGGGCCACGGCCCGCTGCTGCACGGCGACGGCACGACCACCTTCCGGCTGTGGGCGCCGCGCGCCGAACGCGCCGAGCTGGTCGTGGCCGGCCGGCGGGCGGCGTTGACGCCGGTCGAGCGCGGTTGGTTCACCGCGACCGCGCCCGCCGTCGACGGCGACGACTACGGCTTCCGCCTCGACGGCGGCCCGCTGCGCCCCGACCCGGCGTCGCGCCGCCAGCCCACCGGCGTGCACGGGCTGTCGCGTCTGGTCGACCCCCGCCGCTTCGCCTGGTCGCCGGCCGAGGCCGGCTGGCGGGGCGCGCCGCTGGCCGGCGCGGTCGTCTACGAGCTGCACGTCGGCACGTTCACGCCGGCGCGCACGTTCGACGCCGTGGCCGAGCACCTGCCCGAGCTGGCCGACCTGGGCGTCACCCACGTCGAGGTCATGCCGGTCAACACGTTCAACGGCACCCACGGCTGGGGCTACGACGGGGTGGGCTGGTACGCGGTCCACGAACCCTACGGCGGGCCGGCGGCCTTCGCCCGCCTGGTCGACGCCTGCCACCGCGCCGGCCTCAGCGTCGTCCTCGACGTCGTCTACAACCACCTGGGACCCAGCGGCAACTACCTGCCCGACTTCGGCCCCTACCTGACCGACCGCTACGCCACCCCCTGGGGCCCGGCCCTCAACCTCGACGGCCCCGGCAGCGACCCGGTGCGGGCCTTCGTCGTCGACAACGCGCTCATGTGGCTGGCCGACTACCACGTCGACGCGTTACGCCTGGACGCGGTGCACGGGCTCATCGACACATCGGCGCTGCCGATCCTGACCGAGCTGTCGGCCGCGGTCGAGGCCCTGGCCGTGCGCAGCTGCCGGCCCCTGCAGATCATGGCCGAGTCCGACCGCTGCGACCCGCTGACCGTGCGACCCCGGGCGCTGGGCGGCACCGGGCTGGACGGTCAGTGGGCCGACGACCTGCACCACGCTGTCCACAGCGCGCTGACCGGCGAGCGCGACGGCTACTACGTCGACTACCGCGGCCTGCGCGACGTCGCCGAGACGTACCGGCGCGGCTTCCTGTTCGACGGGCGCTACTCGGTCTACCGGCAGCGCACCGTCGGCGCGCCGCTGGGCGACACCCCCGGCCACCGGCTGGTCGGCTGCGTCCAGAACCACGACCAGGTCGGAAACCGCGCGTTCGGCGAGCGCCTGACCGCCCTGGTCGACCCGGCGCTGGCGCGGATCGCCGCGCTGCTGCTGTGTGCAGCGCCGCACACGCCGCTGCTGTTCATGGGCGAGGAGTACGGCGAGACCAACCCGTTCCTGTACTTCACCAGTCACCCCGAGCCCGAGCTGGCCGAGGCGGTGCGGGCCGGCCGACGCGACGAGTTCGCGCGCTTCGCTGCGTTCGCCGCCGACGTGCCCGACCCCCAGGACCCCGCCACGCTGGGCCGCAGCACGCTGGAGCGCTCCCGCGCCCGCACCCCCGAGGGCCGGGCCCGGCGGGCGCTGTGGGCCGACCTGCTGATGCTGCGCCGGCAGCAGCCCGCACTGGCCAACGGCCGGCGCGACCTCGTCGAGGTGTTGGCCGCCGGCGACGAGACGCTGCTGCTGGCCCGCCGCGACCCGACCAGCCCGCCGCTGCTGGTGGCCGCCAACCTCGGCGACGCTGTGGTGGCGCTTCCCGCACCGGCCGGCGACGGCTGGGCGCCGCTGCTGGACACCGGACACGCCCGCTCCGGCGGCGCCGGCGCCGCCGCCCGCCACGACCCCGCCGGCCGGGCGCTCCGCGTCGGCCCCCGCTCGGCCGTCTTGTGGACCGGGCGCTACTAGAGTGCTCGGCGGTCGTGCTGGCCTGCTGAGCGTGTCGATCCGGCGCCGAACCGGGTAGAGCCTGCTCATGGCAGCCTCCCCGCCTTCGGCGGCGCTTCGGGGCACCGCCACCTCCCAGGTGAAGCGTTCCCGGCGCAGCGCCGCGGCGCTGATGGCGGCGTTCCTGGTGCTGTTGGGCGTGGTAGCCCTCGACGCCGCCGTGGCCGGCCTGGTCGAGCGGCGTCTCGCCGCGGCACTCGGGCAGGCGCTGGGGATGCCGGTGTCCGTCGACCTCTACGGCTGGCCCGTGCTGCCGCGGATGGTGGCCGGAGTGATGCCCCGGGCCAGGATCGCAGGCGACTCCGGTGACGAGGGCCGGTCCCCGGCGGCGTTCGAAGCCTGGTTGACCGCCGTCGACGTGGACCCCCGCGCCCTCGTCGACCGCGGCCGGCCCGTCGCGTTCGCCGCCTCCGGCGGGCGCCTGACGGCCACGTTCCAAGACGGCTCCGGGCCACTCGGAGCCGCCCACGTCGTGGCCACGTTGGGAGAGGTCGCCGCGCGGATTGGACCAGACGCGGCCGTCCTCCGGGTCGGTTCCGCCGTCGTGTACGGCAGCGAGCCGGGACAGTCTCTGGAGGACGTCTCCCCCGCTCTCCTGGCCGCGCGCCTGGAGACCGTGGATGTCCAGGTGACCGACCCCCCCGTCGGCGCGCACCGGGTCGCCGCGGTCGCGCAACGGGGCTCGATGCAGGCCAGCGGCGAGGCGGGCGGCGAGCTGCCGCTGGGGGCGTCGAGCCTGAACCTGACCTTCGAGGACGGGGTCTTCAACGGAGACGCCGCGGGTCCGCTGCTGACGGCCGACGAGGCGCGGGTGGCCGCAACGCAGGTGCCGTGGCCGCAGTCGCCGGTCAGCATGAGCAGAGTGGACGCAACCTTCCACGACCTGCGGGTCGACCGGCGGGGGGCCGGCCCCGACGGCGCAACCCCGCTCCTGACCAGCGGCCACGCCACCGTGGCGGTCGAGATCGACGAGCCGGCGGCGAACGCGGTGTGGCCGCTCCCCGGCCAGGTCAGCTTTCTCGACGAGACGGCACGCCTGACGGTCGGCCCGGTCACGCTGGACGTGGAGGTCGGCGCCGAGGACGGTGACCTGGTGCTGCAGCCGCGCGTGCCCCTGGCCCTGCGCACGCTGGTCGACGAGCTTCCGGCTCTGCGCCTGCCGCCGATGCTGCCCCACGGCGTCGTCCTCGACGAGGCGCAGGTCGAGACCGACCTGCTGCTCCTGCGAGCCTCCGGGGAACGACTCGAAGTGCCCGTAGGCCGCGGCTCCTGATCCGGTCCCGCCCGCTGGGGCCGACCCCTCAGCCCCGCCGCAGGCGGCGCCGCAGCAGCAGCCAGGCGATCGCGAACAGGACCGCCGCCATGCCGACCAGCGTCGCCATCGACTCTGCGACGGCGGCGTTGCTTCGCAGCATCGAGCTGCGCAGCAGCTGGATGCCGTACGTGGCGGGCAGGAGCCGTGCCACCGCATCAACCGGTGAGCGGAAGCGCTCCAGGGTGAGCAGGAAGCCGCTGAGGAAGACGCTGGCCAGCAGGACGATCATGGCGTACTGGACGGCTTGGCTGTCGCTTCGGGCCAGCAACGCGAGGACGAAGCCCAGGGCGGTGGCTGCGGCCAGGAGCGCCGCGATGCTCGCCGCCACCAGCCACCACGATCCCCGCATCGGCACGTCCAGCCCGAGTACCAGCAACGCGGTCAGGGCCGCCGCCCCGGCGGCGCCCATGAGCAGGTAGGCAAGGGACTTGCCGACCACGATCTCCAGCGCCGTCAGCGGCGCGGCGCGAAACAGCTCGGTGGTCCCGAGCTGCTCCTCGCGCACGACGGATAGGCCGAGGAACGTGATCACCAGGTGCTGGGCCAGCAGCACGACCACCGCGGGCGCGTAGTAGTCGGTCAACTGGACCGTGCCGCCGCTGACGCGCCGCGCCGTGCCGGTGAAGGGGCTGACGAGCACCCTCGGCGACAGGGCCAGCAGCTCGTCGAGGCCGGCCGCGAGACGGCCCACTTCGGCCTCCAGCGCCTGCGCCTCCGCCGTCGAGGCGCGGGCAACCCCTTCGGCGTCCAGTGAACGGATCCGGTCCCGCACCGAGGCCAGAGATCGCCTCGGGTCGTCGTCTCGGCCGGGTTCGTCCACGGGCCCCAGCGAACGCTCCACCACCGCTGCGGCGACCACGACCAGGCTGAGCGCGGTGACGTCCTGCTCCAACAGCGCCAGCTCGCCTTGCGCCTGCTGGAGGTCTCCGCGTTGCAGTGCGGCTCGGAACGCGGCCGCTCTGCGACGGGCGCTGGCCAGCCGCTGTCTGGTCTCCCCCAGAGCCGCCTGCCCCTGGCGCACCAGGACCAACGACACCTGGTCGTTGAGCGTCTGGATCGCCTGGCGGGTCTGCAGCTCCATCGCGTGCACCTCGAGCGGGTCGAGGAAGTTGTGGTAGAAGATCACCTCGGCCTGCTCGCCGCCGCGGATCGTGTCGACGGCATCGTCGGGCAACACGACAACCACTTCGAGGTCGCCTGCGCGCAGCTGCTGCAGCGGCTCGTGAGCGCCGGCCTCGACCCCCTCGACCACCAACGCCTGGCTGGTCTCCGCCTCGGCGAACTGCTCGGCCAGCGCCGCCAGGCGGGTGCCCGCGGACGCGACGATGACGGCACGGATGGTCGGGTCGACGTCCTTGAGGCCCGCACCGAAGAGCAGCAGGATGACGAACGGTCCGGCCACCAATGTCAGCACCAGGACCGGCTGGCGGGCGATGTCCCCCCACTCCCTGCGCACGAACGACGAGGCCCGGATCGCCGCCTGGCGCCCGCTAGTCACCGCGATCCGACTGCTTGATGAGCTCGATGAACACGTCATCGAAGGGGGGCACGTCGTGCTGGAGGGCCTGGAGTTCGATCCCCTGGCTGTGGCACCAGCGCTGCAGTTTCGGCACCGCCGTGTCGGCCTCGTCGACCAGGATCCTGGCCGCCTGACCGGCGGGGCCGCTGCGCTGCACGTCGGAGACGAACGGCAGCTGCCCCATGGCCCGGAGCACGGAGTCCTTCAGGGCGCTGGTGGCGGCCAGCTCGAGGATGTCTCCGCCGTAGGCCCGCCGCCGCAGCTGCCGCGGTGAGTCGACCGCGACCAGCCGGCCCTGCGAGATCAATCCGACCACATCGCAGGCCTCGGCCTCACCCACGTACTGGGTGGTCACGAACAGCGTCCGACCGCCCTGCTGCAGCTCCGCGAAGCCGTCCCAGAACTTGCGTCGCAGGACCGGATCGATCCCCGCCGTGGGCTCGTCGAGGAACAGCAGCTCCGGGTCGTGCAGCAGCGTGGCCGCCAGGGCCACCCGCCGGCGCATACCGCCCGACAGTTTGCGCACGAGCTTCCTCCGCTGCTCTGTCAACTCGACGAACGCAAGCGCCCGGCGCAGCCGCTGCCGGCGGCGCAGCGGCACGCCGTAGATCGACGCGGCGAAGTTGAGGTTCTCGGCCACCGACAGGTTCGGGTACAGCGCGGCCAACTGCGGCATGTAGCCGATCCGTGCCCGCTCCCGGCTCGAGAAGGCCGTCGGCGCCGTACCGAACACCCGCACGTGACCCGAGGTCGGGGCCTCGATGCCGATGAGCAGCCGGATGGTGGTCGTCTTGCCCGACCCGCTCGGCCCGACGAAGCCGAACACGGTGCCCGCCGGCACCTCCAGGTCGAGGTCGTCGACAGCGACCAGGTCCCCATAGCGCTTCGTCAACCCGGTCGCGCTTACCAGGGCGTCAGGCTGGGCCAGCGTCGAAGCGTCCCCGCCATCAGGTGCCGGTTCGGCTGGACGCGCGTCTGCTGCAGCCACTGCCGTCAAGGCGATTCCCGCCGACCGGACGCGGGAAACGGCGGCAGGTGACCTCGGATAGTGGCGCGTCGTTCCGGGTAGCTAGCAGCCAGTGGGCCTTCCTGCCCACTTGCATAGAGGAGGGAGTTTCCAATGGGGCCATCTCATCGGTGGCTTATTGTGGTGTTGCTGCTGGGACTGCTGACCTTCACCGGTGCGGCCTGCGCCGGCGAGGAGGTCCCGCAAGATATTGCGCCCGAAGTCGGGCAGGACGTTGAGCGCATCAATGAGGATGTGCAGCGACGCCTGGAGGCCCTCGAGCAGCGCGTCAACGAGCTGGAGCCCAGGATCCGACAGGAGCTGGACCAGGGTCTTGAGGAGATCCGTCAGGAGATCCGGCAGCTGCAGACAGAGCCCTAGCCACCCGCAGGGCGCGACTGCGCGTTGGCTTGGCTCACCGTTGCCGTGGCTTCGGCGGCTGCCTGCCTGAGAAGCGCGGTCGCCTCGTTGCGCTCGCGCGTGCGCCGCATCGGCGGCAGCGAGTCGACCAGCGTCCAGGCGTAGGGCGCCAGCGACAGCCGCCGATCGAACACCGCCACCACCCCGCGGTCGGTTGCGGTCCGGATCAGGCGCCCGACGCCCTGGGCCAGCAAGGTCGCCGCCCTGACCAGGTCGACGGTCGCGAACGGATCGCCGCCGTCGGCGGCCACCGCCTGCCGGCGCGCCTGGACCAGCGGGTCGGTGGGGCGTGGGAAGGGCAGCTTGTCGATGGTGACCAGCAGCACCGCCGAGCCGGGCAGGTCCACACCCTGCCAGAAGCTCAGGGTGGCGCACACCGCCACCCGCGGGTCGGTGCGCAGCCGCCGCAGCAGCTGTGCGCGCGGCAGCTCGTCCTGCACGAGGATCGTCATCGACGGCAGCGCCGCCCGCAGCGCCGTCGCGGCCTGCGTCATCGCTGAGCGCGAAGTGAACAGTGCAAGCGTCCGCCCGCCGGCAGCGGCGACGAGGGCCTCCAGCTCGTGGTGCATGGCGGCGGAGAAGCCGCGCTGGCGGGGATCGGGCAGGTGCACGGCGCAGTACAGCAGTCCTTGACGCGGATAGTCGAAGGGGCTGTCGACCTGCACGCCGGTCCAGGCCGCCGGGTCGCGCAGTCCCAGCCGCCACGCCGTGGCCGAGAAGTCGCCGGCGACGCTGAGGGTGGCGCTGGTGGCGATGAGGATCACCCCGTCGGGCAGGCGTCCCGCCAGCAGCGGACCGACGTCCACGGGAGCGATGCGCAGCGCCGACTCGTCCCGGGCGCGCTCGGCCCATGCCACCTGGTCCGCGGACGCGTCGGTGAGCGCGAGGGCGACCTCGAGGTCGGCGCCCAGGGCCGCAGTAAGCCGGGTGCACAGCTGGTGGCGGGTGACCGCCTCCTCGTCGGTCGGCTGCAGCGCATCCAGGGCGGCGGCGACCTCGCCGGTGAGGTCGCGCAGGGCCCCCAGCACGACCGACAGTTCGCCGGTGCCCGACAGCAGCCGCTGTCCGTCGTGGGGCTCGAGCGCCGCCTGCAGGTCGGCGGCCCGTCCGTCGAGGCGCTCGGGCAGGTCGGGCTCGGCTAGCAGCCGGCGCAGACGGCCGGCCAGGTGGCGCAGGCGCCCGGCCGACAGCGTCACGCCGAACACCGCGGTGGCGATGTCCTCCATCGCGTGCGCCTCGTCGAGCACCACGAGGTCGTGAGCGGGCAGGACTGCGCCGCCGCTCTCCAGGTCCAGCGCGTACAGATGGCTGTTGACCACGACGACGTCGGCGCTGGCAGCGCGCCGCCGGGCGGCCTCGGCGAAGCAGACCGACCCGAAGGCGCAGCTGTTGGCGCCCGGGCATTCGACGGCGTCGGCGGAGACCTCCGACCAGACGTGCTGGGCGACGGCGGCGGGCAGGTCGGCGCGGTCGCCGGTGGGCGTGACCTTGGCCCAGCGCGCAAGCGCCTCGACGTCGCCTCTGATGTCGGCGTCTTCGAGCTCCTGCTGGCCGCCGACGGCCGCGGCCGTCTTTGCCAGGCACAGGTAGTTGGCGCGACCTTTGAGCATCGCGTAACGGAACGGCAGGCCCCGCCGGGCCAGCGCGGCGTGCAGCATCGGTAGGTCCTTGCCGACCAGCTGCTCCTGCAGCGCCTTCGTCGCGGTGGCGACGACCGCCCGGCGGTGTGGCGCGTCGTCACCGTCCTCAGGTTCTGCCGGGCGAGCGCTGGCCAGCACCGCCGGCACGAGATAAGCCAGAGACTTGCCCGTGCCGGTGCCGGCCTGGACGAGCAGGTGGTGGCGGCGGACGATCGCCTCCTCGACCGCCTGCAGCATCGCCCGCTGGCCCGGCCGCGTCGCGGCGCCCGGGTGGCGCGCCAAGACGGCCTCGAGCGCCTCGGCCGCCGAAAGAGGCCCGGCGTGGTCGGTCACAACAGCAACCTTGTGGGTGGGCGGACCCAGCATCCTGACACGAAGCGGGATCGGGCGGCGGCGCGGCCGCGGTCGGCTGTAGGTCGTCGAGGTCAGGGACCGGCCGAAGCCCTCGCATGGAAGTCGCGTCGGTCCTAGGCGCCACAGAAGAGCCCTGGCTGCTGAGTAGGGTCGGGAACCTCGCGTTTACGCCCGGTCGACGACCCCTTCGGCACCGGCAGCGCGCGCGCAGTGGGCGCAGCAGAACAACCGGTCGCCGGCTTGCACCCCATGTCCGGCGATCTTCACGCCGCAGTACTCGCAGGCGGGCGCCATGGCGTGGATCGCGCACTCGAAGCTATCGAACACGTGCACCGCATCCTGTGCGTGCACCTCGAAGGACCTGTCGTAGTCATTGCCGCACACTTCGCACCGGGCCATGCCCATCCTCCCTGCCGAGCCAGCCGGCCTTTCGGCACCGGTTCGAGGCCTGGCGTTCCCCCTTGGCCGGACCACCACGCCTGCCCACCCCAGGTGCAGTGAACAGAGCGCCGCCGCGCCGGACGCGTCCGCATGCGGCCACCGCCCTGACGCGCTACGGGAGGCCCTGTTGGACCAGAGCTCCGCGCTTGTGAGGGCGGTGGATGCGGTCCTCTCCCCGGTGGCCTGCGCCGGTCAGCGGTCGCGGGCCAGCAGCGCCACCGGCAGGGTGGCCAGCAGCTGGGTCAGCGGGCGGGTCCCCCCGCCGTGGGGGGCGCCGGTGAGCAGGTCGGTCCAGGTTGGAGCGTCCAGTTCGACCTTCGTGTCGGCCCAGGCCTCGCCAACCGGCGGCTGGGGCCGACCCTGCATCACCCTGCCGGGCAGCCGCGGGGCGACCACGACCAGCGCGTCGCCGTCGGGCGCGATGCGGGCGAACGCGACGACGTGGTCGGCCCAGCGCCCGGTGGCGGGCAGCGGGCGGTAGCCGCCTCGTGGCCCGACGCAGCCGGGATGGTCGCGGCGCGCGCGCAGGGCTCGCGACAGCACCCACAGCTTGATCCGGCCGTCGCGGCGGGCGGCCAACAGCTGGGCGGGGTCGGCGCCCTGGTCCAGCGAGGACAGCAGCCGCCGGCGCGCGGGGAAGTCGACCGGGCGGCGGTTGTCGGGGTCGACGAGGCTGTCGTCCCACAGCTCGTTGCCCTGGTACAGGTCGGGCACCCCGGGGCTGGTGCAGCGCAGGAGCGTCTGGGCCAGGCTGCTGACCATGGCGATCTCGGCGATGTCGTCAGCCAGACGGGTCAAGGCCGCGAGGAACGCCGCCGAGCGGGCCGGGTCCAGCACCGTCTCCAGGAAAGCGGCCAGGCCTTGCTCGAAGGCCGCGTCGGGGTCGGTCCAGCTGGTGTGATCCCCGGCCTCGCGGGCGGCCTTGACCGCGAAGGCACGCAGGCGCTCCAACAGCTCCGGGCTGCTGCGGCCAGCCTGCTGCAGTGGCCAGATCCCCACGAGGGTCTGATACAGCAGGTACTCCGTCTGCGGATCCGGTGCGGGGCCCGCGGCGGTCCCGACGACCGCGTGGCGGTTGAGCTCTCGCCAGCGGCGGGCCTCGGCGCCCCAGCGCGGCGCCAGCTCGCTGAGCGCCGCGACCCGCAGGCGCGCGTCCTCGCCGCGCTTCGTGTCGTGGGTGG
>DASZOD010000020.1:0-15331 GCA_035550935.1 Egibacteraceae bacterium
GGTCTGCCCCGTCGGCGCGCCCAACGGCTTCATCGACTCCTGGGGCTTCCCCCGCTCCGGTGGACGCCGCCACCAGGGTGTCGACATCTTCGCCGCCTACGCCACGCCCTTGTACGCCGTCGCCGACGGCACGGTCCAGCGGGTCTTCCGCAGTCGCCTGGGGGGGCTGTCGATCGACCTGGTGGACGGTCGCGGCGACCGCTACTACTACGCGCATCTGTCCGCCGCGCAGGCCGTGGCCGGCCAGAGGGTGCGCGCCGGCGACGTCATCGGGGCCAACGGCGATTCGGGCAACGCTCGTGGTAGCCCGCCGCACCTGCACTGGCAGTACCATCCCGGCGGCGGACCGCCGGTCAACCCCTACCCCCTGGCCAGGGCGCTGTGCCGGCCTGGCCGGTGAAGCGCACCGAGCCGGCCTACACTCCAGGGTCAACGTCCGCTTCCCGCGCCCGTTGATTCGAGGCCACCCATGGACCAGCCCCAGCCCCAGCGTCGCAGACGCATCGACCGCATCATCGCCGCGGACTACCTCGACGGGCTGGGGCAGCGCAGCGCCGCCGAGCTGCGGGCCATGCGCGACGAGTGCCGGCAGGAGGAGTCCCGCCTCAGCTACAACCGGCGGCTGCTGCACGGCACGCTTGACATCGTCCGCGCCGAGTTGGCCAGGCGTGCCGGCGCCGAGCAGGCTCCCGGCGGGCTGCTCGAGCAGCTGACGAGCATCCTCGCCGACGAGCCTCCCGCAGCCCCGCGAGCTGTGCGGGACGCGCCCCTGTACGACCCCGAACGGGCGGACGGGCGCCGGCGGGAGGACGCGCACCTGGCCGACGCCCTGCTGGTACGGCTGCCCGACCTGGATGACGCCGAGGTGGCCGCGCTGGCGGAGCGCCTGAGCGGCGAGGAGCGGACGATTTCCGGGGAGCGCCGCACGGTCCTGGCGCACCTGGACCGCCTCCAGGAGGAGCTCATGGCGCGCTACCGGGACGGCAGCGCGACGGTGGACGAGGTCGTCGCGTCGGTGGCCCGCCCGGGTGCCGGCGGCCAACAGGATCCGGGCCGACCCTGAGCCCGCCCGGCCGGGCGGCCCGCCGGGTCGTCGGGTGGCCTGCCCGCCGGCGCTCGTCAACGTCGTCCGCGACGGCGTGGTCGAATCGGTGCACCGCGGGCACGTGGCCGTCACCGACGCCGGCGGGGCGCTGCGCTGGGCGCTGGGCCAGCCCGAGCTGCTGGTGTACCCGCGCTCGGCCGCCAAGCCCTTCCAGGCGCTGGCCAGTCTGGAGCTGCTGGTCGAGGGCGGCGGGGACCTGCGCAGCGAGAGCCTGGCGGTGGCCTGCGCGTCCCACGAGGGCACCCACGCCCAGCAGACCGAGGTCGCCTACCTGCTGGCGCTCGCTGGGCTGGACGAGTCGGCGCTGCGCTGCCCGTCCGCCCTGCCCGCCGACCTGACGACGCTGCTGGCCCAAGGCGTTCCAACCGCGCTGGCGCACAACTGCTCGGGCAAGCACGCGGCGTTCCTGCTGGCCCACAGCGCCGCCGGCGGCGACCCCGGGCGCTACCTGGACCCCGCCAGCCGGCTGCAGCGGCGCGTCCGCGACCACCTGGCGGCGGTCACCGGCAGCGCCCCGACCGGACCGGGCACCGACGGCTGCGGCGCGCCGGCGTGGCTGCTGCCGCTGCGGGCGATCGCGGCGGGCTTCGCACGGCTGGCCGCGACCGGCGCCGGGCCGCTGGGGCGGATCCGGGCGGCCATGACCGCCCGCCCCGACCTCGTCGGCGGAGCGGCCAGCGCGGACAGCGCCTTCATGCTGGCCGACGCCGGGGTCGTGGCCAAACGCGGCGCCGAGGCCGTGCTG
Source organism: Egibacteraceae bacterium (assembly GCA_035550935.1). Taxonomy (GTDB): domain Bacteria; phylum Actinomycetota; class Nitriliruptoria; order Euzebyales; family Egibacteraceae; genus DASZOD01. The sequence goes on from DASZOD010000020.1 coordinate 1,851, forward strand.
GCCGCGGGATGGGACGGGCCGCAGGGGCCGCTGGGCATCGCGGTCAAGATCGCCGACGGGTCGGCGCGGGCGGCCGCCCCGACGGTCGCGGCGGTGCTGGGCGGCCTCGGGGCCCGCGTGCCCGACGCGCTTGCCGCTCCCCCGGTGCTCGGCGGCGGCAGGCCCCACGGCCGCATCGAGGTGACGGCCGCGGTGCGGTCGTGCCCGGCGCGGGGTCGCTGAGGCCCTGGGCCAGCCGGGGAAGGATCTCGGTCGCCGGCCGGTTGCAGCGGCACGGCTAGCATGTCCGCGATCCGGCGACCGACGAGAGGCCTTGGCGTGGAATCGGTGACGCGCGCCGCTGACGGCGCCGTGCTGCCCACGGCGGGGATCACGCCCCGCCGGGTGGGTTTCGTCTCGGTCCACACCTCGCCGCTGGAGCAGCCGGGCAGCGGCGACAGCGGCGGCATGAACGTGCACATGGCCGCGCTGGCCGGGCGGCTCACGCGCGCCGGGGTCGCGATCGACGTCTTCACCCGGGCCACCGGCCGGGATCTGCCGCCCACGCTGGTGACCGCCGACGGGGTCCGCGTCCACCACCTGCAAGCCGGACCCGCCGTCCTGCCCAAACGCGACCTGGCCTCCCACCTGTGCGCCTTCTACCTGGCGCTGGCCTCGCACGCGGCCACCCCGGGGCTGGACCTGCTGCACGGCCACTACTGGATGAGCGGCTGGGTCGGCCGGCAGGCCAGCCTGCGGCTGGGGCTGCCGCTGGTGCAGAGCTTCCACACGCTGGGCCGGGTCAAGAACGAGCGGCTGGCGCCCGGCGACCGGCCCGAGCCGACGCTGCGGCTGGCCGCCGAGGACCGGGTCGCCGCCGCCGCCCACGCGCTCATCGCCCCGACGACCACCGAGGTGGGCATCCTGCGGGAGCGCTACGGCGCGGCCGCCGGGCAGGTCCACCTCGTCGAGCCCGGCGTCGACCTGGGCGTGTTCCGTGCCGACGGGGACCGCCGGGCCGCCCGCCGCGCGCTGGGCGGGGGCCGGATCATCCTGTTCGTCGGGCGGCTGCAGCCCCTGAAGGCCCCCGATCTGGCGGTCCGGACCCTGGCAGCGGTCGACCGGCTGCTCCCCGACGACGGCGTGCCGGCCCGGCTGGTGATCGTCGGGGGACCCAGCGGCGACGGCGGCGGCGTCGACCCCGCCGGGCTGCGCCGGCTGGCCCGCGCGCTCGGCGTCGAAGACCGCGTCGCCCTGCTGGCGCCGCGCCCCCAGACCGACCTCGTCGGGCTGTACCAGGCCGCCGACGCGGTCATCGTGCCCAGCCACTCCGAGAGCTTCGGCCTCGTGGCGCTGGAGGCCCAGGCCTGCGCCACCCCGGTGGTCGCCTCCGCCGTCGGCGGCCTGCTGCACGTCGTCGGCGACGGCGGCGGCACGCTCGTGCACGGCCGCGACCCCGAGTCCTTCGCCGCCGCCCTGGTGCCCTACCTGGTCGACCCGCGGGCGCGCGCCAGGGCCGGGCGCAACGGCCGGCGCAAGGCGGCGCGCTACGACTGGGGGCGCACCGCGGCGGCGACCCTGGAGGTCTACCGCGTGGTCACGGCCCGCCGGGGCGGTCGCGAGGCCGCGGGCGGCGAGGCGCCCCGCAGCCTGCCAGGCGCCTGACCGGGCGACCAGCGGGACCGGTCGCGAACGGGACGCCCCTCCATCACCTAGCGCACGCGACTAGTCACTCCCTGTAGGAGAAAGGGTCCTGTTGTGCCATGGTGGCGCAGCGGGCCAAGACCGATATTCCCTCTATCGGGGGAGAGCGGGCGCCCCACGCGTTCGGCTCTCCGCGCAGTCTGGGGTCTTCCCACGGAGACCGCCTACCGTAAGGGGTGCAATCACACATGCGTCGCCGCTTCACTGTCCTCGTAGCCGTCCTGTGCGTGACGGTCTTCACCGCCACCGCAGCTGGCGCTCAGCAGCCTGCCCCCGTCAGGGTCGGCACGGCCGACACCACACTCGACCTCCTCAACCTCACGCTCGAGGGCCTGCCCGTCGCCATCGACGGCGTCAGCCTCGCCCAGCTCCGCTCGTTCGCGTCGATCGACGACGACCCCACCCTCAACGGCCTCGGCAACGGCCGTCCGTTCGCGCTGGCGTCCGTCGCCCTGCCGGGCGGCCAGCAGGAGGCTGCCCGCTCCGACGGCGACACCGGCCGCGACGCGCAGTCGGCTCAGCTGCCCGGCGGCGTCGGCGGCGTGACCGTCGGCGGCATGAGCGCGGTCGCCGACGCCACGTCGGCCCGCGCCCTGGTCAGCGCCCTGTCGGGCACGCTGTCAGCCGGCCTGGCCGGCATCTCGGCGGCCGTGCCGAACTCCGGCGTGACCGCGGTCGCCGACCACACCGCCTCGACCGCCACGAACGGCGCGGTCCTGTCGGGCCTGTCGCTGGGCGTCAGCGACCTCGTGCCGCTGGAGATCCTCGAGCAGCTGCCGCTGGAGACGCTGCTGCGGCTGGTCGACGAGCTCAACCTGCCCATCGACCTGCCCGCCGACCTCGACGTCCTGCGTGGCCAGCTCGACCAGCTGGTCGAGCAGCTGGCTGACGTGCTGGCGGTCGCCGGCGAGATCGACACCGTCCAGGACGAGCTCGCCAACCTGACCACCCAGCTGACCGAGGCGGTCGCCGCCGTGGCGACGCTGCAGCAGTCGGTGACCGACCTGCGCGACGCGCTGGTCGCCGCCGAGGGCGAGGTCGCGGCGGTGCAGGCCGAGCTGGACACCGCACTGGCCGACGCGGCCGCCGCCGAGTCGGCGCTGGACGAGGCCGAGGCTGCTCTGCAGACGCTGGAGACGCAGTTGGGCATCGCCTGCGACGTGCTGCCCGGCACGCCGGGGTGTGCGCAGGCTGTCGCCGACGTGGCCGCTGCCACCACGGCGCTCGACGACGCCAACACCGCCGTCGTGGACACCACCGACCGGCTCGAGGCAGTCCAGGCCGACGCCGACGACGCCCAGGCTCTGCTGGACGCGGCGCTGGGCGACCTGTCCGACGCCCAGGCACTGGTGAACACCCTCGACGGGGCCATCGACGACCTGCAGGACACGCTGGACGGGCTCATCGGCCAGCTGCAGGACCTGCTGGACGACCTGCTGGCCCTGATCGAGTCCATCGACCTGGACGACCTGTCCGCCCTCGTCGACGAGCTGGTCGACGGTCTGGCGGGCGGCGAGATCCTCGGCATCGACCAGGTCGTGGTCGGGGTCCGCTCGATCGCCGACGACGCCGGCAGCGAGGCCACCGCACTGTGCTCGGTGCAGGGGGTCCGGGTGCTCGGCCAGGTCCAGGCCGTGGACACCTGCGCGCAGCTGCAGGACACCCTGGCGTCGGTCACCGCCGCCATCAGCGACCTGCTGTCGAGCCTGCCGGTGCTCGGCGGCGCCCTGCCCGCCGACGTCGTGCGGGTGGCGGGTCTGACCACCGAGGCCACCCCGGCCGACCAGCGCCAGGGCGACTACTACGTGGCGAACTCGGGGGTGCGTGCGCTGGAACTCGGCGTGGAGCCCATCGAGCTGACCCAGGTGGTCGACGGTCTGGTGGCCGAGATCCAGGGCGTCATCGACGATGTCCTCGGACAGGTCGACAGCCTCGGCGTCAGCGTCGTCGACGCTTCGGCGCTGGAGGCGGCCCTGGAGGACCTGCTGGCGCAGCTGGGCCAGCTTCCCACCGGCGACCTGGCCGGGGTCAGCACCCCGCGGGTGGCCTTGACCGGGCTGGGCACTGCTGCCAGCGCCAACTACAACGCCGCGGGCACGAACCCCACGCCGGTCACCGGCGGGCCCATCGCCGGCTCGCCCGTCGCCGGCGGGCCGATCGGCGGGGTCCCCACCACGGTGGGCCCCAGCGGCAACCTGCCGCGCACCGGCGCCGCCCTGGGCCTGGTCGCTCTGCTGCTGCTGGGCAGCGGCGTCGCGGCCGCCTACTGGCTGCGCGGGCGGAAGGTGACCGCCAGCTGACCCCCCGGGCCGGGGGACCGGGCGCGCACGCACCCCAGCGTCAAAGCTGCGCGTCCGGTCCGCCCGGCTGCCGAACCCGCGGTCCCTGTGGGGCCGCGGGTTTCGGCATTGTCGCCGCATCCGCGTCCGCCGACGCGGGCGTAGATTGGCTTTGGAGGTGATGTGCCATGGGAGCTGAGGCGCTGATCGTCGTCGACATGCAGAACGGCTTCCTGCGCGAGGGCAACCTGGCCAGCGACCGCTGCCTGGAGGCGCTGGAGCCGGTCGTGCGCGAGGTCGAACGGGCGCTGGCCGACGGCCGCAAGGTCTTCTTCACCGCCGACACCCACGAGCCCGACGACGCCGAGTTCAAGGTCTTCCCGGTGCACTGCGTGCGCGGCACCCACGAGGCCGAGCTCGTCGACGAGCTCGACGGCTACCTGGACCACGAGGACGCCCTGCTGGTGCGCAAGCGGCGCTACTCGGCGCTGTTCGAGACCGAGCTGGAAGGCCACCTGCACCGCTTCGGCATCGACGACGTGCGCATCTGCGGCGTGTGCACCGATATCTGCGTCATGCACACCGCCGCAGACCTGCGCAACCGCGACGTGGCGGTGACCGTCGTGGCCGACGCCACGGCCACGTTCGACAGCCCCGAGCACCCCGCCGACGAGGTGCAGGAGGCGATGCTGGCCCACCTGTCCGGGATCCTGGGGGCGCGCGTCGAGCCGGGCGGCTAGATGATGCGCGCGCTGCTGCGGGGCGTGCTCGTCGGGGCCTCCCGCAGCGGCGTCCTGCGCCGCCAGGTCACCGGCCGGGCTGCGACCCGCAACCTGGCCCTGCGCTTCGTCGCCGGCGACACGCTCGACGACGGCCTGCACGCCGCCCGCCGGCTGGCCCGCCAGGACAGGACCGTCACGCTGAACAGCCTGGGCGAGGAGGTCGCCGACCCCGCCCAGGCCCGCGCCGGCGCCAAGACCTACCTGGAGACGCTCGCGCGGGTCGGCGAGGAGGGCCTGCCCGCCGGCGTGTCGGTCAAGCCCACCCAGCTGGGGCTGGACGTCGCGCCGCAGCTGTGCCTGGAGCTGCTGGCCGAGGTCGCCGCGGCGGCCGACCAGATCGGCGCCCACGTCACCCTCGACATGGAGGGCAGCCCGGTCACCGCCGCCACGATCGCGCTCGTCGAGCGCCTGCACGCCGCCGGCCACCGCCACGTCGGCTGCGCTCTGCAGGCCTACCTGCGGCGCACCCCCGGCGACGTCGAGCGCCTGTCGGCCCTGGGCGCCAGCCTGCGCCTGTGCAAGGGCGCCTACGCCGAGCCGCCCGCGGTCGCCCACCAGCGCCGCGCCGAGGTCGACGCCAGCTTCGCCACACTGGCCGACTGGCTGCTGGAGCACGGCAGCTACCCGCGGCTGGCCACCCACGACGACCGGCTCGTCGACCGGGCCCGCAACACCGCGGCCCGCCTGGGGCGCGGCCGCGACGACTTCGAGTTCCAGATGCTCTACGGCGTGCGGCCGAGGCTGCAGGACGCCCTCGTGCGCGACGGCTACCGGCTGCGGGTGTACGTGCCTTTCGGCGACCAGTGGTACCCGTACTTCATGCGCCGCCTCGCCGAGCGTCCCGCCAACCTGGTGTTTTTCCTGCGCGCCCTGCGCGGCGGCTGACCCCTGCTTTGGGCCGGCCCGCACCCGGGGTGTGTCGGATAGGTGACCGCCGCGGTCGGCAAGGCGACACACCCCTTGCGGCTTCGGGGAGCTGGGCTGTCGTCGGTGGGCTGGTTCGAGCTCGGTCATGGTCGGGTCGATCTCGCGGAGCCACCGCAGCTGGACCTCGGGCAGCCAGCGGGCGACGGCTCGCAGTGGCGGTTCGGGGAAGTTGTGGTCGAGCGCAACCCGCCGGGGCATGCGTCAGGCGGCGAGTTGCGCTTCGAGGTCCAGTGCTTCCCGGAGCCCGTCGGGCTCCTCGTGGGGGTACAGCGCGGCGATATCGTCGAAGGGCAGGCCCCGTGCCGCCAGGGCCGCCACGGCGCGGGTCGTCAACCGGGAGCCCGCAAGGTGCGGCTCGCCTGCCACCTTGCCCGGAATGATCCGCAGGTGGGGGCGAGGCCGGCGCAGGTCGGGTCCGCGTTCGAAGGGCGCGAAGAGGTCCACGATGTCCAGCAGCGCCTGACCGTCCACGTCCTGTCTTGGTGGGCGATCCAGGACGATGTCGCCGCTCCTGGTCACCAGGATGGTCGAGCTGGCCAGCCCATCCGCCTCCACCGCCCACAGGTCGGGACCGAGCTTCTCGAGTGCGTGGCGGATCTCCCCGATCTTGGTGCGGGCGGTTTCTAGGTCTGCCTCGGGCGCCCGCAGCCAGCGAACGAGCCGCAGGGTCAGCAGGTCACCGTAGGACCACAAGTTCTGCCGGGTCACCGAGACCGGCGGCACCACAAGCCCCACGCCGGCCCACTGATACAGCGCCCGCTCGGGCACGCCGGACAGTGCGCCCGCGCGTGAGGCTTCGTAGTGCCCGAGGTCCAGTCGCGTCAGAGGCGGCACCGGTGCGTCGCTCGCAGACATGTCCGCAGAGTAGGTCGGTCCACGGCGAACCCCGGCGTGTGTCGGGTAGGTGACCGCTGCGGTCGGCAAGCCGACACACCCCGCCTGGGCTCAGCCGGGCAGGGGCCAGCTGGCCGCGTTGACAGGACGTCGTGGGCGGTTCAGGATCGCCATCGGGCCATAGGCCTTACGGGGGTGGTCATGGCAGTTCGGCGGCGGGTCACCGCGCTGTTGTGCGTACTGGCAGCCATGCTCTCGCTGACGCCCGTGGCCGCGGCGTCGTCGTCCATCTCGGCCCAGCCGGTGGTCAGCGGGCTGGCCTACCCCACCATGTTCACCTTCGCCGCCGACGGCCGGATCTTCTACACGGAGTTGCTGACCGGCAACGTCGGGATCTTCGATCCGGCGACGGGCTCCACGTCGCTGTACCACCGGGTCCGGAAGTTGTGCACCGACGCCGACCAGGGGCTGTTCGGGGTGGCGTTGCATCCGGATTATCCGTCACGTCCGTTCGTCTACGTCTATGCGACGCGCAACGTCAAGGGCGCCTGCCGTAACCAGGTCCTGCGCCTGAAGCAGCGCAGCGACGGGACGGTGGCGACGAGTGTCCTGCATAGCGAGCCCTACACCGGCGAACACATCGGCGGCCGGATCATGTTCGGCCCCGACCGCTACCTGTACATCTCCACCGGCGAGGGCGGGAACCCCGCCAACGCACAGGACCTCAGCAACGGCAAGGGCAAGATGCTGCGCATGACCGCGAGCGGCAAAATTCCGGCCGACAATCCCATCGCGGGCAGCTACGTCTACGCCTACGGGTTCCGCAATGTGTTCGGCTTCGACTTCGATCCCGTGTCCAGTCAGCTGTGGGCAACCGAGAACGGGCCGGAGTGCAACGACGAACTGAATCGCGTCGAACCAAGCGGCAACTACGGATGGGGACCCTCGGGCACCTGCTCGACCCCGCCGGAGCCGCCCGCCAACACAAACCAGGACGGGCCCGATCCGATCCTGCCCCTGCTGTGGTACTCGCCATCCGACGGCCCGACCGGAGCCGCGTTCTGCTCAGCATGCGCCCTGGGAGCCGACCTCGAGGGCCGTCTGCTCTATGGCGCCTGGCAGTACGGGGAGATCCGAGCGGTGACCCTGGACGCCGACCGAGCCGGCGTGGTCTCCCAGACCGTGGTCTACCGCCACCACGTCGCTGAGGCGCCCCTGGGAATCGAGTCCGCACCCGACGGTCGTATCTACTTCAGCGACAAGACCACCATCTACCGGCTGGTGGCGGCCTGAGGTGTCCGCCAGCCCGGCGGCCGAGTCGGCGCCGGGCTTGCCGGGCGATGAGCAGGCGCTCGCCCTCGGGGCCGAGCGGCGAAATCACGGTGCGGTCGACTCGCTGGCGGTAAGGACAGCTGGTCGTCGGGCGCGCTGGTGGATGACGCGTGCGGGTGCGGGTAGCGACATGGGTACACGGCAGTCGGTCGTATCAGCGGCCGGCTCGAAGCTGCGCGATTCGCCACCGGACTCGCCGACGCCCCTCCGGCTTGCAGGCCTGACCTGGGAGCGAACATGGAGCGAGATCGAGGCCGCCATCAACGTCACACGCCGGACCGCGCATCAACACTTTCGGCGTCCCTCCCCACGAGCCCGAGAGCGCTCCGGTGATGTTGCCGCCGAGCCCCAAGCGCCGGAAGGTCCGGATGCTTCGATCCGGCGGCCCGCCGGACGACACGATGCTTCTCGTCCGGGCCACGCCGGCCTCGGTGGACGAGGCCGTGCTCGACATCGCGGAGAGCGCTCTGGACTCCGCTGACACCTACGAGGTCGTCCGTCCAGACGGCCGGCGAGTAGCGCTCTACGGCGTATCGGTGTTCGCACGGTCGCCCGGCGTCCAGCCCGGCGAGCTTCTTCGCCGGTTCGCTGCATCGCCCTTCTACCTTGAGGCGTCCGCCGGGGACATCCGATTTTCCGGCTTCGACATCTTGCCGACCGGGACCAACCCTGACCACTTCGACCTGCTTCTGATCGACGACCGGACGCCTGGCCAACCGCTGCTCACGGTTGCGGAGATCGAGCTGGCGGCTCGCCGACTTGTTGAGATCTGCGGCGAGATGCGGCCCAATCCGTCCTACGCTGGAGGTCCTCATGACTAGGAGTCCACGTGGCTGAGCGACGAGGGAATCCGTGGTACGTGCGGGAGGTTGACCCCCAGGTCGTCCAGCGCTTGGCCGCGACGATCGAGCCCCACCCTCGCGCCTTGGAGATGGGCGTCGACATCGTTGGCGACCCCCACCGCGAGGACGACGAGGGCTACAACTGGACCCGCCTGCGCTACGCACGCAACATCGCCGATGTCGCCCCCGGGTCCGTAGTTGTCATGGGCAGCAGGATCGGGACCTACCTCGCCAAGGTCGTTGCCTGGGACTTCGAGGTGAGCGACGACGATCCGATCGTCACGCTTGATCTCCTCCCGGTCACGCCGGACGCTGTGCAGCGTGCACTCGCACGTAGCCGCACCTCGGCTGTCTGACGGACGCTTCCGGCTGGCACCACGGGCGACGCCGTCGCCGATCTCGAAGCAGAGGCGATCCACCCGTGCTTCCGCAGGTGGCGCCGCCACTCCGGGTGTGTCGGGTAGGTGACCGCCGTGGTGCCAAAGTCGACACACCCCGGGTCGGCGCTAGGCTTGCCGGGCGATGGAGGGGACGCTGGCGATCCTGGGCGCCGGGCGCATGGGCGAGGCGCTGCTGTCGGGCCTGCTGCGCTCGGGCTGGGCCACCCGCGAGCAGCTGCGCTGCACGGTGCGCACCGCGCAGCGGGCCCGCGACCTGGCCGACCGCTTCGGCGTGCGCGTCGAGACCGACTCGGTGGGCGCCGCCGCCGAGTGCGAGGTGCTGCTGATCGCGGTCAAGCCCCAGAACATGCACGCGCTGCTGGATGAGATCGCTCCCAAGGTCCGTCCTGCCCAGACCGTCATCTCGGTCGCGGCCGGGGTGCCCACCGGCTTCATCGAGCAGCGTCTGGCCGAGGGCGTGCCGGTGGTGCGGGTGATGTCGAACGTGCCCGTGCAGGTCGACGAGGCGATGAGCGCGATCGCCCCCGGCCGCCACGCCGGCCCCGACCACCTCGCGGCCGCCGAGGCCATCCTCGGCCACGTCGGGCGGGTGGTCCATCTGGGTGAGGAGCACCTCGACGCGGTCACCGCCCTGTCGGGCTCGGGGCCGGCCTACTTCTTCCTGCTGGCCGAGGCGATGATCGACGCGGGCATCCTGCTGGGCCTGTCGCGCGACGTCTCCACCGAGCTGGTCATCCAGACCATGGTCGGCAGCGCGAAGATGCTGCGCGACACCGGCCGCCACCCCGTCGAGCTGCGCGAGGCCGTCACCTCCCCCGGTGGCACCACCATCTCCGCCATCCGGGTGCTCGAGCAGGAGCGGGTCCGCGCCGCCTTCCTCAACGCCATCGAGGCCGCCAAGCGCCGCAGCGAGGAGCTTGCCGGCGGCTGAGCAGCCGCGGCGACGTTGTGTCCGGGTCCATGGCAGGAACCCGTGGAGGGCTGGCGCCGCCACACCGCCGACTGGGTCCACGTGGCGACCGTGACGGTCACCTCTGATCGTGCCGCGTGGGCCGTCAGGCCCAGACGCCGACGGGCTGGAACTCGCGGACCACGTCGATGAGGATGACCTCGCTGTCGTCGACGGCGGCGATGTGAAGCCCCTCTGGCCCGAAGATCTTCGCGGCGTCGCCAGCCGACAGCTTGTCGCCGCCGACGTCAATCACGCCGTCCATCACGTACAGGTAGCCGCAGCGTGGGTCGCTGAACTCGTGTTCGACGCTTGCGACGGACGTCAACCGCGACACGAACACGCGCGCGTCCTGGGCGAGGTCGAGGCCTTCCTCGCCTTCCGGTCCCATGATCTGCAGCAGCGCGTCGGTGCGGTCCTGCGCCCTGTACTGGCGCTGCTGGACCGAGGACTCCAACCCCTGGATGCTGGGCAGGAACCAGAACTGTATGAACCGCATCGGCTTCGTCTCGGAACCGTTCAGCTCGGAGTGCATCGCCCCCGCGTGGGAGAAGCGCATGACCTGCGCGGCGCCCGCGTCGAGACGTCCGTCGTTGCCGAGCGAGTCGTCGTGTGCGAAGTGCCCCTCGGCCACGTACGTGCAGCTTTCGATGTCGCGGTGCGGGTGCATGGGCCAGACCGCACCTGGTTCGAGGCGGTCGTCGTTGAACACGCGCAGCGGGCCGACGCCCATCTGCTCTGGGTCGTGGTACTTGTCGAACGAGAAGTGCCAGCGAGCGTGGAACCACCCGCCGTCGGCGGCGTAGATCTCACTGTCCCGGCGAATCTCCAGGGTCATGGGTCGCTCCCTTGCTCGTTCCGCGTCCTGAGCCCGCGTTACCCGCAGGACTGGGGGGGCATGCTGAGCGACTTCGCAAGCAGCGCCAGCGCCGACAGCGAACGCCCGCGAGGGCAGGGTCGGCGTAGGCGTCAAGGTTCAGCCAGCTCGGCCCGAAACGCGTCGAGGACAGCTTGGTCGACCGAGAGCACCAAGCGGCTCGCACTCGCCGCCGCGCGGGTTGGCTTGCTCAGCGCGCACACCGGCCCAACTCGAACCAGCGCCCAGCGACGTGGCACGACGCCAGGTTCCAGTGGGTAGCCAGGTAGCCACCAGACGGCGCGGGGTGGAAGAAGTCGTTGTGGCAGGAATCGAAGTGCCTGCGTTCGGGCGTGCCGCACGAATGATTGGAATCCCAGTTGCTGCCGCCGTCGTTGTAGCACATCACGTCTTGGGACAGGGAGCCGTCGCAATGCCAGCCGCCCGACGAGTCCGGGGAGTCATTCTGCACCGCACCCAGGTTGTGGCCGATCTCGTGCAGCATGCTCGCCCAACGCCAGTCGAGGTTGGCAAGGTCGGAGTCGTAGACGACCGCCCAGTCCGGCCCGACGTTGTTGCGGTTGCTCAACGAGTTCGACGAATCGCCGTTGATCGAAGCCTGGCCGCCACCCCGGTCACTCTTGGCGAACACCACGTACTTCTCGGTGGACCGGTTCAACCCGGCCTCCTTGAGCTTGCTGACGACCCCCCCGAACGTGTCGTTGGCGCCGCTGATGTTGACGTGGCGCACGTCGACCGCGCCGTTGCGGCACGCGAAGCGCATCCTCACCTCACCGCCGTGTTCCGCCGCCTCGGAGTCCAGGAAGCTCTGCGCGCTTGCGATGGCACTGCGTGCCTCGGTGTCCGCGGCGCTGGGCACGCTGCCACGGTGGGCCATCACCGCCACGAAACGGTAGCCCCCGTCCGCTACGCACTGCACGTTGGTCGGGCCCGGGGTTGGCGTCGGCGTCGGTGACGGTGAAGGGCTCGGGTCGATACAGATCAGCCCCAGCAGGCAGTCAGCCTGCGCCTTGCCCTCGATGGGCGGGTCCTGGCCGTGGGTGGTGACGACGCTGCCGTCGCTGAGCCGTACCTCCAGCAGCCCGTCGAGGCCCACGGTCGGCTGCGGCTGCGGCTTGGCAGGCTCTGGCGCGGCGGGCGACCCCAGCAGCAGCACGAACCCTGCTCCCGTGACCAGCAGGAATGTGACGGTAGCGAGCGCTCGCGCGCCAAGACCACGGGCCATGCAGCCACCTCCGGTAGCCTGCGGGGACGAAGGAGCCCGGCCGCAGGCGGGGCTTCCTTGTCAGCTGTCGGCTCTGCCCGGACGGCTTCTGTGTCTGTATCGTCCGGTTCGTCCCGTTAGCTGTCGGCTCTATCGGCTGCCGTCTTGAGCACACACGGCGTTGCAGAGGCCGCGCCGGCCTGTACCGTGGAAGTCCACGACGACGACCAGCACGGAGACGCGATGACCTCGACGCCGTCCCCCGCCGCAGAAGCCCTCTTGCGCGAGTTCGAAGGTGCCTGGCGCGACGACACCCCCGTGTTCGCCTGCTGCCGCAGGTCGGTCGCCGTCGCCGTCGCCGGCGTCGACCTGCCCGCCACCGCGCGGCTGGCCGCGCCCGGACGGGTGCGGGCCCTGCGCGCCGCGCTCGACCGCGACAGCCCCGGCCACCTCGACGCGCACCGCTGCTGCGCCGGCCACCTGGCCGACCTCGCGTTCGACCTGCCCGGCCTGCTCGCCCCGGTCCCCGGGCAGTAGCCCACAGGTCGGCCGATCGGGCGCAGGTGGGCGCTGAGCGCGTGTCTGTCGTGGGCCGCGGGCGGGATCTGGCAGCGGGGCGGGACCTGGCAGCGAAAGGACGTCGCGGGCAGTGGTCACGCAGCCGGCACGGCGGGCCCCCTCCCGTCTGCTGATCGCCGGCCTGGGCCTCGCGCTGGCGCTGCCCGGCTGCCTCGGCCAGGACCTGCCGGTCGTCGAGACCGCGCGGGTCCACTCAGGGCAGGTCACACAGACCGTCTCGGCCCCCGCCCAGGTGGACGCCGCCGCCCGCCAGGACGTGCCAGCCGCCGTCTCCGGCGTCGTCGTCGCGCTGGAGGCCGCCGACGGCGACACCGTCCAGGCTGGACAGACCGTGGTCCGTCTGGCCTCCACCCAGGTCGATCTCGCCCGCCAGCAGGCCGCTGCCGCACAGAGCGCCGCGGCCGGCGGCGGCGAAATCCGCGTCCCCGACGCCAGCGGTGCCACCCTGGCGGCCACCCGCGACGCCGTCGCCCGGCTCGACGCGGCGGTCGGACCGCGGCTGGCCGAAGCGCGGGCTCAGGCGGGCGCCCTCGCCGACCCCCAGCAGCGCGCCGCCGCCGACGCGTCGATCGACGCGGTCGAAGCCTCCTACCTGTCCACCCGGGCGGCCCTGCTGGCCTCCGGCCAGGCCGTCGCCGCCCAGCAGCAGGCCACCGCCCGGGCCCTGGCCGACGCGCTCGACCAGGCCGTCCGCCAGGCCACGGCCCCCCAGCGCGCCCAGGCGCAGGCGGCCGCCGCCGCGGCGGCGGCCCAGGCCGAGCATCTCGTTGTCAGCGCGCCGCTGGCGGGCAC
>DASZOD010000021.1:0-3338 GCA_035550935.1 Egibacteraceae bacterium
AGACCGCGCGCCTACTTCAGCTCGGACAGCAGCCGCGCGGTCTCGATGGCAGCCAGCGCCGCGTCCCACCCCTTGTTGCCGAGCTTGCCGCCGGCGCGGTCCACCGCCTGTTCGAACGTGTCGGTGGTGAGGATCCCGAACGCCACCGGCACGCCGGCGTCCTCGGCCACCCGCCCGACGCCGGCGGCCTGCCCGGCGACGTACTCGAAGTGCGCGGTCTGGCCGCGCACCACGGCCCCCAGGGCGATCACCGCGTCGAATCGACCGCTGCAGGCCAGACGTCGGGCGACCAGCGGGATCTCAAAAGCGCCCGGGACCCACACCAGTTCGATGTCGTCGTCGGCGGCACCGTGGCGCCGCAGGCAGTCGGCGGCGCCGTCAACGAGCCTGGACACGACGACGTCGTTGAAGCGACTGGCCACGAGGGCGAAGCGCAGGCCGGTGCCGTCCAGCTGCCCCACGACGACCTTCACCCGGCACTCTCCCGGTAGCGGGCGTCCGCCTGGGGGGAGGCGACGGGGGCAGGCTCGGTCACGGTGAACTCCTGGCCGGCCAGTCCGGCGATCTCGTGGCCGAGCTTGTCACGCTTGGTCTGCAGGTAGCGCAGGTTCTCGGTGGTGGGGGTGGTCTCCAGCGGCACCCGTTCGACGATCATCAGCCCGTAGCCTTCCAGCCCCGCGCGCTTGGCCGGGTTGTTGCTGAGCAGCCGCAGGGTCGACAGTCCCAGGTCGACGAGGATCTGCGCGCCGGTACCGTAGTCGCGCAGGTCCGCGGGGAACCCCAGCTCGATGTTCGCCTCGACGGTGTCGGCGCCGTCGTCCTGCAGCTTGTAGGCCTGCAACTTGTGCATGATGCCGATGCCGCGCCCTTCGTGGCCTCGGATGTAGACGATGACCCCCTCGCCGGCGGCGGCGATCTGCCGCTGCGCGTCCCGTAGCTGGGTGCCGCAGTCGCAGCGCAGACTGCCGAAGACGTCGCCGGTGAGACATTCGGAGTGCATCCGCACCAGCACATCGGGCTTGCCGTAGGGCTGGCCACGCACGAGCGCGACGTGGTGGTGGCCGTCCATCTCCGATTCGTAGCCGATGGCGGTGAACGGCCCGTAGGGCGTGGGGATGGTCGCCTCGGCGACACGGTGCACGAGCCGCTCGTGCTGGCGCCGGTGGGCGATGAGGTCCGCGATCGAGATGAGCAGCAGGCCGTGGTTCCGGGCCACCTCGGCGAGCTGGGGCACCCGCGCCATCGAGCCGTCGGGGTTCATGATCTCGCAGATCACCCCGGCCGGCTGCAGGCCGGCCAGCCGCGCCAGGTCGACGGCCGCCTCGGTGTGGCCTGCGCGCTTGAGGACCCCTCCGTGCTGGGCACGCAGCGGGAACACGTGGCCGGGCTTGCGGAAGTCCTCGGGGCGGGCGTCGGCGGCGGTGACGTGGCGGATGCAACGGGCCCGGTCGAACGCGGAGATCCCGGTGGTGCCCGGCTCGTCCAAGTCGATGGAGACCGCGAAGGCGGTCTCCTGGCTCTGGGACCGCTCCGGAACCATCTCGGGGATGCGCAGCTGCTCGAGACGCTCGCCGGTCAGCGGCAGGCACAGCAGGCCGCGGCCGTGGGTGACCATGAAGTTGACCGCCTCGGGGGTGACCCGTTCGGCGGCCATGACGAAGTCGCCCTCGTTCTCGCGGTCGGCGTCGTCGACGACGATGACCATGTCACCACGGGCGATCGCGTCGATGGCGTCGGTGATCGGCGCGAACATGGCTAGGGCTCCTTGGTCGGCGGGATGTCGGTCGACCGAGTGTTGCCCGTCGACGGAGTGGTGCGGGCCACGGCGTCCCGCTTGGCCTCGCTGACCGGGCCGCTGCGGAGCAGGCGCTCGACGTACTTGGCGACGACGTCGGCCTCGAGGTTGACCAGGTCGCCGACGCGGCGCCGGCCCAGCACGGTGCCGGCCAGCGTGTGGGGGATGAGCCCGACCTGGAAGGTGCCTGCGTCCACTGCCATGACCGTCAGCGACGTGCCGTCAACGGCGATGGAGCCCTTTTCGACCAGATACGGCGCGACGCCGTCGGGCTGGGTGAAGGTCATGACGGTCCACTGGCCAAGCGGCTCGACCGCGACGACCTCGGCCACCGCGTCGACGTGTCCCTGGACGAGGTGGCCGCCCAGTCGGCCGTCGGCTCGCAGCGACCGCTCGAGGTTGACCGGATCCCCGGCCCGCAGCGTGCCCAGCGCGGTACGGACCAGCGTCTCTCCCATCAGATCGGCGGCGAAGCCCTCGGCGCTCACCTCGGTCGCGGTCAGACAGCAGCCGTTGACGCTGATCGAGTCGCCCGGCCGGGTGTCTCCGACCACCGTCGCGCAGGCGATGGTCAACACTGCGCCCGGACCACCAAGCTCCAAGCGCCCCACCGCACCGAGCTCCTCGACGATGCCGGTGAACATCAGGCCGCCTTGCCGCGCCCGGACCCGGCCTGCGCGCCTCCCCGGGCGACGCGCCGCCGGGCACCCGTGGTGGGATACAGCGTGAGGATGACGTCCTCGCCGACGCGTTCGACGCTGTCCAGACGCAGGGGGAGCGCCTCGACGAGGCTCGTCGGCCCGGCCGGCGCCAGCGGCAGGCCGCCTGCTCCCAGCAGCAGCGGGGCCAGGTGCACGACCAGCTTGTCGCACAGCTGCTCACGCAGGAACGCGCTGAGCACCGCGGCGCCGCCTTCGACCAGGACACTGCGCACGCCGCGCTCCCACAGCAGGGCCAAGGCGGCGTGCAGGTCGACGCCCCCCTCGGGACCGGGTGCGAGGTCAGCCACCTCTGCACCGCCGTCGCGCAACGCCGCTGCCCAACCAGCATCGGCGTCGGAACGCGACAGCACCAGCGTGGGCGCCGCAGCGTCGACGACGCGTCGGTCGGCGCGGGTGCGCCCGCGCCCGTCCAACACGACCCGCAACGGCTGCGGCCCGCGGTGACCGGACAGTCGGCAGGTCATTGCCGGGTCGTCGGCCAGGACCGTGCCCGAGCCCACCACAACCGCATCGACCTCGGCGCGCAGCGCGTGGCCGCGGGCGCGCGCCTGCTCGCCGGTCAGCCACTGCGACGCCCCGTCGGCGGCGGCGATGCGCCCGTCCAGGCTCGTGGCGGCCTTGACGATGACGAACGGCCGGCCGCTGGCCACGCCGTGAAAGAACGCCTCGTTCTGGCGGCGCGCCTCGCCGACGCACAGGCCGACGTCCACGGCGACGCCCGCAGCCCGTAGCCTGGCTGCCCCCCCGCCCGCCGTCGGGTGGGGATCGGCGGCGGCGGCGACCACGCGGCGGACCCCAGCGGCGATGAGCGCCTGCGTGCA
>DASZOD010000022.1:0-6570 GCA_035550935.1 Egibacteraceae bacterium
CGGGTGGGGGGCGGGGAAGGCGAGCAGCTCGGCGAGCGGGTGTTCGCCGGCCTCGGGCGGAATCCCGTGCAGGATCGTCACGGTCGAGGGATGAGCCGCTCGCACGGCCCGCAGAGGGGCCAGCGGGTCGGCCAGGTCGGCGGGCGGCTGGAACACCACCGCGGCCGCCTGTGTCCGCCCCACCAGCGCGGCCAGCTCCGCGCCGGTGAGGTCCTTGTCGGCGCCCACGTGGATCGCGCCGCAGGCCCACGCCGCGCTCATGGCGATGAGGTGCTCGGGGCAGACCGGCAGCTGGCACACCACCCGGTCCCCCGGCCGGATCCCCAACGAGCGGTAGGCCCAGGCCAGGGCCACGATGCGCTCCCACAGCTGCTCGTAGCGCAGCGTGCGGCCACGATGGGTGACGGCGGGCCGCGTCGCCCAACGCTCGCACGCGGCCTGCACGCTCGCAGCCAGCACGCCCCGGCTCACCGTGCCAGCCGCCACGGCGCGACGGGCACCGACGCGCCCGCCGCGAGGGGCTCGAACAGCCCCGACAGCCGGGGGTCGGCGGGCAGGGCGGCCAGGTCGGTGCACGCCTGCGCGCAGCAGATGCCCGCCTCGGTCAGCCGCTGCTCCCAGTGCGCGGCGGCACCGCCCGCGATCCGCTCGGCGAGCAGGGGCTCGACGGCCTCCCATGCCGAGCGGTCGGGGTCGACGCCGCAGACGCCACACAGCCGGCGTACGTCCTCGTCGTCGTCGACACAGACGACGAGAACGCCGTCGGCCGTCTGCAGAGGGTGGTCGAGGAGGCTCCACACCGGTCTGCCGCCGCGCCTGCCCTTCTCCCGACCGGCCGCCAGGGCTTCCAGCACGTGCGCTTGCAGGGTCATGGCGCCGGCCAGCAGCGAGGCGTCGACGCGGTGGCCCCGGCCGGTGCGCGCCCGCAGGTACAGGCCCGACAGGACCGCCTCGCAGGTGACCAGCGCGCCCATGTAGTCGGTCAGCAGCGCCCGCGACGGCCACGGGGGCGCCTCTTGCGGGTTGATGCCGGCCCCGACGCCGGCGTACGCCTGTACCAGGAAGTCGGTGCCCAGCAGGCCAGCGACCCTGGGGACAGCGCCCCATCCGGAGGCCTGCGCGTACACCAGCCCCGGGTTGGCGGCGGCGAGGTCGTCGGCTTCCAGGCCCCACTCGGCGGCCTTGCCCGGCCGCCAGTTGTGCAGGAAGACGTCGGCGCCCGCCAGCAGCTCGACCAGCGCGGTCCGGCCCTGGGGACGGGCCAGGTCCAGCTCCACCGGCTCCTTGCCCCGGTTGAAGCACAAAAAGAACGACCCGGTGTCGCCCGCCAGGGGCGGGACGGTACGGACCAGGTCGCCGCCGGGGGGCTCGACGCGCACCACGTGGGCCCCCAGTCGCTGCAGCAGCAGCCCGGCCAGGGGACCCTGCAGGCGGCTGGTCGCCTCCACGACGCGCAGCCCGGCGAGGGGCAGCGGGCCTGCCTGCGGTGGCGTCCCCACCGCGGGGCCGGCCGCGCCGGCGGCGCCCGCCGGGGCAGCATGAGGCCGCAGGACCGGGTGGCCATCGGACCAGCCGGGCTCCTCCAGCACCTCGTCGTAGGAGCGGACCGGGCACAGGCTGACGCCGCAGGCGGCAGCCAGCTCGGCGATCTCGGCGAGCGGGTGCGCCGAGGTGGCCTGGTGCAGCCCCGGGGGCAGGGTGCAGGTCCCGCGGAAGTAGCGGGGACGAAACAGCCTCCACGCCCAGCCCAGGTCGGCGTCTGTGGCGCCGAGACGCTCCCAGAACGACCTCCAGGCCGACGGGTCCAGGGTCTCGATCTCGAACCACCGGCCCTCGGCGCTGCGGAAGGGGGGACCGTCCTCGGGACCGGGCGGGGCGGGCACCCACTCGCTGCCGGAGGTGGCGGCGGCCACACGGTGGGAGACGAGCAGCAGCCCGGCGTCCAGCACCGAGCTGTGCACGCCGGTGACGGGCACGCCACGGCTGCGGCCGACCATGGCGGCGACGAGCGCGTGGGCGGCGAGGACCCCGGCGGCGACCGAGGCGACCTCCAGCCCGATGCGGCGGGGGCCGCCCGCGTCGCGGCCGTGCACCTGCATCAGGCCCGACATGGCCTGAACCGCCGCTTCGCTGCCGCGTCGCCCGTCCACCTGCGCCGGTCCGTACCAGGACAGGTCGACCTCGAGCCCGGGGGCGCCGGCGCCAGGCCCGTCACCCCAGTCCAGCACCAGTCCGGCCTGTGCCGAGCCGACGTCGACGCCGCGGGAAGGCCGCACCCCGAGCGGAGCGAGCCGGCGGGCGCAGGTGCGCACGGCGAGCGCCGGCCCACTCAACGCGATGGACATGGACCCACGCACCTCAGCGCTTGCCTCGACGTTCGATCACCCACCCAGCGCGGATGCTAACGGCCATCCCCCGGTCGCACTAAGTGCGCACGGCACCTATCGGGGTGCCCCTGGCCGACCGGTCGTGGATAGGATGGTGCCCCGCTGGTGGGGAGCACGCCGAATGGGTCGAGCCGTTGCAGGCCACACCGCGGGCCTCCCCGCCACGGACGCCGCCGGGGTTCTGGCCCGGCTGTTTCCCCCATTCGTGGCCACAGCGCTGGCCCCGGTGGGCGACGAGGTCCCTTGCTCCCACCCGCAGGAGCGCGCCGCACTCGCCGGCGCCGGCCCGGAGCGCCGCCGCCAGTACCTGGCCGGGCGGGCCTGCGCCCACGTCGCCCTGCGGGCCATCGGACGCGACGGCCTGCCGCTGGGCCGCGGCAGCTTGGGACAGCCCCTGTGGCCGCCGGGGGCGGTCGGCAGCATCTCCCACACCCCGGACCTGGCGGGGGCCGTGGCGGCCCGGACCGGCGACGCCTGGGGTCTGGGCTTCGACCTCGAGCTACTCGAGCCCCCGCTGGACGCTGCGGTCCGCCGCCTGGTGCTCAGGCCTGACGAGCTGGCCCGTCGGGCCGCCTCGCACCCCCTCGACCCCCACCGGGCCAAGATCGCCTTCTGCGTGAAGGAATGCGCCTACAAGTGCCTGTCCCCGGGCACCCGCTGGCCGCTGGACTTCCACGACCTGACCGTCGACGTCGACCTGCGGCGCTGCCGCTGCCGCGTCGTCGTCGACGACCGGTTCCGCCTCGGGGGCCTGCCTCTGCGGCCGCTCGACGTTCGCTTCGCCGTCGTCGCCGGATATGTGCTGGCGGGGCTGTGGGTCGGCTCCGGGGGGCCGCCCGTCTGCGGCGACGGTCGAGTCACGGGGTGAGACGGTCGGGACCGCGGAACAGGTAGGTGACCTCGCGCACGTCCCCAAGCCCCAGCACGCTCAGCACAGAGCAGGAGCTGAGATCCTCAGGCGCGCATCCTGCTGGGCTCCTGCAGCTGGCGCCACCCCCTGCCAGCGCGCTCGCCTGTCCCGTGTTCCACAGCGCGTCCTCGGGGCGGTGACCCAGGACCCCGCACCACGCGCGGAGTCGGGCCAGCAGTAGCATGCAGAGCATGAGGCGACCGCAGCCATCAGCAGGAAGGGCGACTGGTACGTCGCCCAGTGCCTCGAGGTCGACGTGGCGTCCAAGGGCAAGTCGGTTGACGATGCCCGCGAGAACCTGGCAGAGGCGCTCGGACTGTACTTTGAAGACCAAGACGTCGAGGTCGGTGAGCCGCCGATCATCGTGCCTGTTGACGTCGCTGTCTGAGCGTCGTGCGGATCTACTCCGCACGTCAGGTGCTGGCCGCTCTCCGCCGGGCTGGTTTCGAGGAAGTGTCGCGGCGGGGTAGCCACATCAAGCTGCGCCACCCCGAGGGCCGGCCCGTGATCGTGCCTGATCGTCGCGAGTTCGACCAGGTGGTCGTCGCCGCATCGCCCGAACCGATTGCTGATAACGGCGGCCACATCGGGCGTCATCAGGGCGTGAGACGGTCGGGACCACGGAACAGGTAGGTGACCTCGCGCACGTCCCCAACCCCGAGCATGCTCATCAGCATCCGGGTGAGGCCCAGCCCGAAGCCGCCGTGGGGCGGGCAGCCGAACTTGAAGAAGTCCAGGTACTGGCCGATGACCTCGACCGGCACGCCCCGTGACCGGGCCTGGGCCACCAGACGGCCGTAGCGGTGCTCCCGCTGGGCGCCGCTGGTGATCTCCAGGCCCTTCCACAGCAGGTCGAAGCTCCTGGTCGCGACCGAGCGCTCGTGGCAGCGCATGTGGTAGAAGGGCCGCGACAGCTCCGGGTAGTCGACGACGAAGACGAACTCGTGGCCGTGTTCCCCGGCGACGTGTCGGGCCAGCCGGCGCTCCCCCTCGGCGTCGAGGTCGTCGTTTTCCCCGCCCACCGGCCAGTCCGTCGCCTCGACGATCTTCTTAGCCTCGTCGATGGTCACCCTGGGGAACGGCACCCGGGGGACGCTGACCTCGACCCCGAACCACCGCGCCAGCTGCTCCCCGTGCTCCTCCCCCACGGCGGCCAGCACCCGGCACAGCAGGTCCTCCTCCAACACCAACAGGTCCTCGTGCGAGCGGATCCACGACATCTCGATGTCGACGCTGGTGAACTCGGTGTCGTGGCGGGTGGTGGCGTCGGGCTGGGCGCGGAACACGGGGCCGATCTCGAAGACCCGGTCGAACCCGGCGGCCATCGCCATCTGCTTGTAGAACTGCGGCGACTGGGCCAGGTAGGCCCGGCGGCCGAAGTAGTCGACGGCGAACAGGTGCGTCCCCGACTTGTTGGGGATCGGCTTGAGCTTCGGGGAGTGCAGCTCGGTGAACCCGTGCTCGTACCAGAAGGCTCGCATGGCCCGCTCGGCGGTCGTCTGCACCGCGAAGATCAGTCGGTTGCGGGGATG
This sequence comes from Egibacteraceae bacterium, assembly GCA_035550935.1. Lineage (GTDB taxonomy): Bacteria > Actinomycetota > Nitriliruptoria > Euzebyales > Egibacteraceae > DASZOD01. The sequence goes on from DASZOD010000022.1 coordinate 4,830, forward strand.
GCGCAGGTCGAGGAAGCGCCAGTCGAGCCGCTCCTCGAGCGTCGACGCCTCGCTGAGCGGAGCGCTGGCCAGCGCCGGGCCCACCACGTCCAGGTTTTCGAGCGCGACGTGCACCCCCCCGGCCGGGGTCGCGTCCACCTTCCCGCTGGCCTGGACCGCCGACTCGGGGGCCAGGGCCCCGATCACGTCCCCCAGCAGCCCACCACGGCTCACCAGACGTACCAGGCCCGTGTGGTCGCGCAGCACGACGACCTGGGGGTCCTCCGACGCCCGCACCTCCTGGACCCAGCCACACACCCGCACCAACTGGCCGAGGTTGCGCCCGACGTCGACGACGAGGGTGCGGGGCAGGTGGGGTCCCTCCACCGCTAGTGGCGTGCCTCGGTCAGGGCGTCGCCGACGGCGGCCGCGAGCTCGGCCACGGTCGGGCGCTCGAACACCGCGGTCACCGGCAGGTCCACCTCGAAGGCGTCCTGGAGCCGGGCCACCACCTGGGCCGCCGCCAGCGAGTGCCCGCCCAGGGCGAAGAAGTCGTCGTGGATGCCGACGTCCTCGCGTCCGAGCACGGCCTGCCAGCCGGCGACGACGGCAGGCTCGACGTCGCCGCTCGGGAGCGCCGGCGCCCCCGACGACGGCTGCGCCGCGAAGCGCTCGCGCAGCTCGCGTTTGAGGACCTTGCCCGCTTCGTTGCGCGGGAGGCGGTCCACGAAGGCGACCTGGCGGGGGACCTTGTGCTCGCCCAGCCGCTGCCGGACGAAGGACTGCAGCTCTCGGGTTTCGGTGGCCGAGCCCACCACGACGGCGGCGGCGACGTCCTGCCCGAGCACGTCGTGCGCGACCCCGAACACCGCCGCCTCCAGCACCGCCGGGTGCTCGTACAGCGCGTTCTCCACCTCCACCGAGGAGATGTTGAGCCCGCCGCTGATGATGAGGTCCTTCTTGCGGTCGACCAGGTACAGGTACCCGTCCTCGTCGAGGAAGCCCAGGTCGCCCGTGCGCAGCCAGTCGCCCGCGAACGCCGCGGCGGTGGCCGCGGGATCACGGTAGTACCCACGCCGCGGGGAGCCGGTGCGCCGCAGCCAGACCTCCCCCGCCTCGCCCGGGGGGAGGTCGTCCCCGGCGTCGTCGACCACGCGGACCTCGCTCTTTCCGACCGGGCGGCCGACGGATCCCGGCCGGCTCGGGTCGTAGCGCATCACGGTGCGCGCGCTGCCGGACTCGGTCAACGCGTAGGCGTTCCACAGCGAGGCGTTCGGGAACGCCGCCGACAGGCGCGGCAACAGCGCCGGCGGCGTGGGGGCCGAGGACAGGGTCACCCGCTCCACCGAGGAGACGTCGTGGCGGGTCGCCGCCTGCGAGGTCACGATCATCTGCGCCATGGCCGGCACCAGTTGCAGGCGCTGGATCCGCCGACCGGCGATCAGCGCGCACAGCCGCTCCGGGTCGAACGACGGCAGGACCACGGCGGTCGCCGGCCGCCGCAGGGGCATGCGCAGGCACTCCTGGCCCGCGTTGGTGCCGATCGGGAACGCGTGGGCGAACGAGACCGGGCCACCCTGCGGTTCGGGGGGCAGGTCGTGGACGAGGATGCTGCGGTGCGAGCACGCCACGCCCTTCGGGCTCCCCGTCGTCCCCGAGGTGTAGATGATCTCGGCCAGGTCGTCCGTGCCGGCGGCGACCCGCAACGGGCCGGGGCTGTGGCCTGCCTCCAACTGTTGGGGGTGGGCAAGCTCGGCCGGGC